>JBIJAB010000007.1:0-17369 GCA_044345975.1 Rhodoluna sp. | reverse complement strand
GTTGAGCAGACTAGCGCTAAGTATGCTCAACTGATTTCTCTCCTAGCAAGATAAACTAGACCTGTTCGCACCCGCCAATGGTGACGCCGGCGGATAAAAAACATGTAATTTACTAGCCCCACCGACCCTCGGGAGCGTATCTGTGCCAAAAATCATCGTTGAAGTCATGCCTAAAGCAGACTTATTAGATCCAGCTGGTAAAGCAGTTGCTAATTCACTGCAGCGTAAAGGTCACGCAGAGATCTCTAACGTACGTATCGGTAAGCGCATTGAACTTCACTATGTGAACACTCCAACTGAGTCAGACATTGCTACTGCTAAGCAGATTGCAGCTGACTTCTTATCTAACGGTGTTATCGAAGACGTAGTTAACGTCATCGTGGAGGACTAATCTCCATGAAGATAGGCGTTGTTACATTCCCAGGCACACTAGATGATCGTGATGCACAAAGAGCAGTTCGTATTGCAGGTGGAGAAGTAGTCAAACTATGGCATGCAGATGCTGATCTTCATTCAGTAGATGCTGTAGTTCTACCTGGTGGCTTTAGCTTTGGTGATTACCTACGTTGTGGAGCTATTGCAGCTCAAGCTCCGGTCATGGAAAGCATCATTGATGCAGCTAAGGGTGGAATGCCTGTACTAGGTATTTGTAATGGCTTCCAAGTACTAGTTGAATCACATTTGCTTCCTGGTGGCCTTATTAGAAACGAACACCAGCACTTCATCTGCAGAGATCAAAAACTAATTGTTGAAAATGTTGACACTCCTTGGACTAATGGATTCCGTTTAGGGCAAGAGATCACTATTCCGCTAAAGAATGGTGAAGGTGGATACATCGCTGATGCTGAAACACTAAGACGTCTCGAAGGAGATGGTCTCATTGCTTTCAGATATTCTGAGGTAAACCCAAATGGTTCAGTGAACAACATTGCTGGTCTTCGTAATGAACGAGGCAATGTTGTTGGACTTATGCCTCACCCTGAGCATGCTGTTGAACCTGGCTTTGGCCCTGATACTCCAGTAGCTATGAGAAGTGGTGTTGATGGACTTACATTCTTCACATCTGTATTGAATCAGGTGGTTAACTCCTAATGTCAAAGAATGTTGCAACGGTAGACACCACTAAAAACGCTAAGAAGACTCCTGACAAGGAACAGCCTTGGAGAGAACTTGGTCTTAAGCAAGAAGAGTATGACCGCATCAAACTTATTCTTGACAGAAGACCAACCAGTGCTGAGCTAGCTATGTATTCAGTTATGTGGTCTGAGCACTGCTCATACAAGAGCTCAAAGATATACCTTCGTCAGTTTGGTGAAAAAGTAACACCAGAGATGACTAAGAACCTAATGGTTGGTATGGGTGAAAACGCTGGTGTTGTTGACATCGGTGAAGGCTGGGCAGTAACTTTCAAAGTTGAATCACACAACCACCCAAGTTACATCGAACCTTTCCAAGGTGCAGCTACCGGTGTTGGTGGAATTGTTAGAGACATTCTTACTATGGGTGCCAGACCAATCGCTGTTATGGATCAACTTAGATTTGGTGCGGTAAGTAACCCTGACACAGCACGAGTAGTAAACGGTGTTGTTTCAGGTATTAGTTTTTACGGTAACTGTTTAGGGCTTCCAAACATTGGTGGAGAAACAGTATTCGACAAGGTCTATCAAGGTAACCCACTTGTTAATGCTCTATCTGTTGGTGCACTGCGTCACGAAGACCTAAAGCTAGCCAAAGCTTCTAACCCAGGTGATCTAGTAATCCTCTTTGGAGCAAGAACTGGTGCTGATGGTATCGGTGGTGTATCTGTATTGGCTTCAGAAACATTTGATGCTGATGGGCCTTCAAGAAGACCTGCTGTTCAAGTTGGAGATCCTTTCGCTGAGAAGGTGTTGATTGAGTGCTGTCTTGAACTATATGCAGCCAAAGTTGTGGCTGGTATCCAAGACTTGGGTGGAGCAGGTCTGTCATGTGCAACAAGTGAGCTTGCATCTAACGGTCAAGCAGGTATGCGTGTTCAACTACAGGAAGTTCTGCTTAGAGATGAGTCTTTAACTCCTGAAGAGATTCTGATGAGTGAATCACAAGAGCGCATGATGGCTATAGTTCCTAAGAAGGATCTAAAAGCCTTCACAGCAATTGTGAACAAATATGAAGTTGAGTTCAGTGTTCTTGGTGAGGTTATCAGTGAACCAAGGCTGTACATCAACTGGGGCAAAGAAGAGATCGTTAACGTACCTCCTCGATCAGTAGCCCACGATGGTCCCGTCTACGAGAGACCAGTTGCTTATCCTGTTTACCAGGACAGCTTGAATCGCAACACAGTAGCCAACGCCAACCTCAGACGTTCAAATGACCCTGGTGAATTAGCAGAACAACTAGTGCAAATCATCTCTTCACCCAACCAAGCATCTAAGAGCTGGATAACAGACCAGTACGATCACTACGTTGGTGGCAACACCGCTCTTGCAATGCCTGATGATTCAGGAATGGTTAGAGTCTCAGAGGAAACTGGTCTTGGTGTTGCAATAGCGACGGATGCCAACGGTCGTTACTGCCAACTAGATCCATACAATGGTGCAAAGCTAGCTCTTGCTGAAGCGTATAGAAACGTAGCATCATCAGGCGCGGTGCCTGCAGCTGTTACTAACTGTCTAAACTTTGGTTCACCTGAAAACCCAGAAGTGATGTGGCAGTTCAAGCAAGCAACCGAAGGTCTTGCTGACGGTTGTTTAGAACTAGGAATTCCAGTTACTGGAGGTAACGTTTCCTTCTATAACCAGACCGGTGATGTTGCTATCCACCCAACACCAGTAGTTGGTGTTCTTGGAGTTATTGATGATGTTGCCAGAAGAGTTCCTTCGGGTTGGCAAGATCAAGGCAACAACATTTACCTTCTTGGAACAACCAGAGATGAGCTAGATGGTTCAGTATGGGCAGAAGTATTACACAACCACCTAGGTGGCAAACCACCTGTTGTGAACCTAACTGAAGAAAAAACTCTTGCTGAATTACTTCATGGTGCATCACTTCAAGGACTAGTAGCCTCAGCACACGATCTTTCAGAAGGAGGTCTTGCTCAGGCAGTAGTTGAAAGCTCACTACGTTTCGGTATGGGAGCTAGATTCTGGCTAAATGAAATTACCGAGCGTGACCAGGTTGATCTAACTGCAGCTCTATTCTCTGAATCAACTGGACGAGTAATTGTTTCAGTTGGTAGAGAAGACGATGTAAAGTTCGTAGGTCTTTGTGAAGCAAGAGGAGTTCCAGTTCTAAGAATTGGCGTTACAGATGCTTCCGGCCAGTTAGAGATTCAAGATGTTGCAACCTGGAACATCAAGGATCTAAAGAACGCACACGGCGCCACTATCCCTGAGCTGTTTGGTTGATAGCCTTAGGCAGGTTTAATTTTTACTTATAGATTTTGTTTGGATATTAGCCATCCAAGTTAGCTGCTCTTTATTTAACTATTCGTTATCGGGCTTTTCTTCATCAATTTCGTCCCAGGATTTGAATTCAATTTCGCCAGCAATTGGAATGTATGGCGCCCCTACTAGTTCGCGTGGGATTCTGAACAAAGGCAAGAATGAAGGTTCAGAAACAATGTCCTTTTCGGACGAAAGTAATTTTTGGAAAACATCTTCTCGCTCCTGAGGCCAACAATAGTCGTAATCACCTTGTATCTCTCCATCATCGTCATAGTACGCATAGTCGTAAACAAAACACACCGGCTCAGGTGTTAAACGATCTACAACTTCGACTTTCTGGAAATCGAACGCGTTGATTCTCAGTGGACAAGAATCCATGTCAACATGAATAATGAAGGGGTACAGGTGATGCGGGACGCGAACCATATCTGCAGAGGAGCTCTGTCTGAATTTTCTCAACGCCCTTCCGCTTGACGCCCTCACTGTATAAACACCCTTGTAAGGCGCTTCTCGGACGATGTCGACCATTTTCCCATCAAAATTAAATAGCATCTGAAACCTCTTTTCTGAAATGTACTATAGCCGTCTCTCCCGACATTCATAATCGGGAACAATGGCGTCGATTGCTTTGTTATTTTGTAACGATTTCCCCTACTATCGGCCTAGGAAATGGCAACAAAATAGGCTTGTTTTGAGCAGAAGAAATGAGGGCATGCCATGGTAACGATGATTCCTAAAACACGACAGGGTGAAAAGAACTATGGTGAAGAAGTTCTTTTTGAAGGATTTAGTGCCATAAAGAGTCGTCCCGATTGGATAGTTGTGCACTCACTTAAGCAACGTAAAGTCGCTCAAGGCCATCAATCCGAAACAGATTTCGTTGTCTTTGTTCCTGGAAAAGGCATCGTGCTTATTGAAGTCAAAGGAGCCACTTCAGCGATTTTCGACGAAAACACTTGGACGATGACTGGGGTCCACAAGGACACTGTAAACAAGGACCCTTTTGATCAGATAGATAGGGCTTCAGCTAACATCTTGAAGCAAATGCGTATCCTCGAGCTAGATCACAACGATGTTCCAATAGCTCGACTAGCGTGGTTCCCGAGATTAGACGAGCACACATTCACCGCCGGCAAAGATTCTGGAATGTCATTCGCCACATTCGAAATAGCGCTAGCTACAAACCTAAGCACTATCGTGGCGACAATAGAGGATTGTTTAGACAGAACCATTAAGGCAAATAAATCTAAAACAGATCATGTGCCTGTGGCTAATCCTTTATCGATTGAGATGGCTAATCAACTTGCAAAGCATATTGTGGGCTCTCTCATAATGACTCAAAGCCTGGATCAGAAGGCCAAGATGCGAGCGCTTGCTATTCAACAAGCTGCTCTTGAACATGAATTCATGATTGATTTGATTGATCAGAATCAAGCAATTTACTACGAAGGTGCTGCTGGTGCGGGTAAGAGCAGTGTCCTAAGAAATGCAGCCAAGAAGTTGAATGGTGAGAACAAAGAAGTTCTATTTCTTACTTATAACCTTCTGCTTGGAGAAGACACTCAGAAATCACTTGGAAATCTGGAACACGTTCACGTTTACTCAATAAATGATCTTCTTCTGAGAATAACGGGAAAGCCAGATAATCCACGACATGCCTCTACAAATTGGTATGAAGTGGATCTACCAAAACAAGCATTGCAAATACTTAGGGATGAATCCAAACCTCGATTTAAATACGATGCGATAATCATCGATGAATTTCAAGACTTCGCGAATAAAACACTGTGGCTAAAAGTTGTGGTGGAGATTCTAGAAAGCTCAAAGAAGAGAAAACCTCTAATTTTGATTGCTGGGGATGACAAGCAGAGGACTTCGGTCGCCTCAAGAAACACATCATCTTTAGAGATTGCCAGAATGTTCTTTCCTGGCCTTTTCCATGTCATCTTAAGAACAAATGTTAGACAGGCACCGAATTTGGTTAGCCAGATTTACGCATTCCTTGGCCGACCAAATCCATTTAGAAGGAACTTGCTGAGTGACGCTAATGTAGGCTCCCTTGAAGTTATCAAGATCAAAACTGGCGAAACGGAAGAGAAAACTCGAGACGCGGAACTTAGGAAACTTGCTGAAGTAGTGCAGGGTCTTCTGGTTGACTATAAACCCAGCTCCATTCGTGTCTTGAGCCCATTCGGGGAACAAAAAGCAGCGCTAGTCCGAGCATTCAGTCTTGGAGACACCCACTCAAAACAAGTACGAGAGCTAAAGAGAATCACCAAACACACCTCAAACCCAAATGGACAGATCCGATGGCGGTCAATCATGAAGTACAAAGGCCTTGATAGCGACGTTGTGATAATAACTGACATCAACAACGCATCCAAAAAATTTGCTGAGGAAAGATTGCTGATTTCGCTTGATGATCTTCTTTACATGGGAATGACGCGAGCTAGATTTCAAGTAGTCTTACTCGTCCAGGATGATCTGTACTCCCCGAAGTAGGAAGAAATCGATTATTTACTATGTTGCAAAAAATAGATGTACCAATAACTCTAAGCCCCTTTAGGATAGGACTGTTGCCGATTGGCGTAGTTCAACAAAATTGCGTAATGAACCAGGAGAATAAATGACACAAGGGCCGACATCGGTAGGGGCGTTTGTTCTTCCTACTGATCAGGAATCATACAAACACCATTACCTAGCACTTGGTGTTGCAATAAAAGCGAACGTGCCTGTGATTCTCTGGGGTGCGCCAGGTCAAGGAAAAACTTCCGTGATTAAGAATTTTGCGGATAAGTCTGGGCGAAAGCTAGAGATTATTCTTGCGAGCATTCGTGAGCCGCAGGATTTTATCGGCCTTCCGGCTCTTGTTGACGGGGAAATGAGATTCATGCCTCCTGAGTGGGCTAAGCGTTTAGCTTCGGAATCAAATGGAGGAATTCTCTTCGCTGATGAGGTAAACACCGCACCTCCAAGTGTTCAAGCGGCGCTTCTTCGAGTATGCCTTGAAAAAGTGGCAGGCGATTTCGATCTTGGCATGGAAACAAGGATTGTCGCAGCGGCAAACCCGCCAGAAATTGCAGCCGACGGGTGGGATCTTGCGCCACCTCTGGCAAACCGATTCTGCCACCTTGACTGGATTTTGCCCGCTGGTGTAGTTGCACAAGGCTTGGCAGGTGCATGGCCCACCTATGAACTACCTGCAGCGGACGATGCTGACATTGAAGATCATCTGCAGAATGAAAAGCTTCTCGTCGCTGGATTCTTGACAGCGCAAGGCCATCGCGTCACAGTCATGCCTGATTCGAGTACGGATCAAGGTAGAGCATTCCCAACACCAAGATCTTGGGAAACGGTAACCAAGGTTTCTGGAATGGTATCGGCTTTAAACCTTCCTGAAGAAATCCGCTATCTCTTAGTAAATGGTTGTATAGGAGAGCCAGCTGCATCTGAGTATCTCGCATACAGGGAAAATCAGGATTTACCGGATCCTGAAGAAGTTATCGCTGATCCGCAGATGGTCTTGCCGGATCGCCCGGATCAGCTTTACATGCTTACTGGCTCAGTGATGCGCGCATTGCACAAAGACTTCACACCTGCGCGCTGGGAGAAGGTCGGTGAGTTCATCAAGCGACTTTTCAAGGACAACCATCCGGACGTCGCCATGGCACTAAACATGAACTGGAGCAAGCTTGTACCTGCTGGCACACCGATTGACAGAGGAATTTTGCGCGACATTGCTCCATTCGTGCAACTGATGTTATAGCTAGTGAAGAATCAAAATGAATTAAAGATGCAAGCTGCCAGGGTTATGGCTCAGCTCAAGTGGCCCTATCTGGCCGGAGTGCTTTACAATCTGAAGTTCATAGAGGTACAAAGTAAAGACCTTGAAACAATGGCAGTCGACTCAGGATGGCGCCTTTACTGGAACACAGATTTCGTATCCCAGACAGATGCAAGAGAATTAGCAACGGTGATCATTCATGAATGTATGCACTGCATGTTCGAGCACAGCAAACGATTTGAATCTTTGCCAGCGAACCCCAAAAACTCCGATGCGTGGAATATGGTAGGAGACTGCGCTATAAACCACATCTTGCTCAAAGCCGGAATGGTCTTTCCCAGAGATGCTCCTCCAGTAACTTTTGACCACTTCAACGGAAAATTGGACCCGCTCCTCACCACAGAACAAAACTACTTTAAGTTAATCGAACCTTCCGATGATGATTCGTCTCCTGAGTCGCAGGATTGCGGGAGCGCTGCAGGAGGGGAGAGGAGGCCCTATGAACTTGACGGTGACGACGAAAAAGCCCCTTCGATTACTAGGGGAGCCCAAGCGCTAGCAAAAGCTCAGGTACGAGAGGCTATTTTAAGCGGCTCAGGATTTGATGTGCCTCCTGACGAAGAACTAAAGAGGCTTATGGGTGAGCTTAGTAAGCCCAAGGTTTCATGGAAACGAGAGCTTAGCAACCTAATGCGCCCAAGTATAGGCACAACTATGGGGCGTAAAGACTATTCGATGATGCGTCTCGGCAGACGTGAAGGTGCACTTAGAACCAAAGGCTTTAGCCCAAGATTGCCTGCTATGCGTCAGCCTCTCCCGCCAAAGGTGTCGGTGATTCTTGACACCAGCCCATCAATGAGTTGGGAGCTCTTACAAAAAGGTTTGACAGAAATCATAGGGATAGTGAGAGCCGTTGGTGCAGGTCAATCAATTACAGTCATCCCTTGTTCTGGTAGGTCGTTCCCCGCGCAAGAGGTTAAGACAGCTTCTCAAGTTAAGCGCCTCGAATTGCCTGGAGACGAATACACAGATCTAAGAAATGGCTTCACCGCTGCGATGCTAGAAAGAAAGAAACCAAGAATAATTGTGGTTATAACAGACGGAGTGACACCCTGGCCTGAACAAAAACCTCGAGGCGTTGATTTAGTGGTTATCCTGTTGACCGAACTGGGGGCCGAAAAAAATATTCCACGCTGGGCTAAAGCGATAAAGATCCCTGCCTAGACCTCGACTTCTGTCGCAACTCCCCCTGTTACATGGATGAGGTATTTTCCTGAAACTTTTCGACCGAAAGCTTTCTCTAGAACAAACTCATAGTCCGCTAGCTGAATTGCATACTTTTCAATTTTAGCTTGCGTTAGTTCTTTGTTTGTCTTGTAATCGATTAGAACTAATTCTGAATTAAGCTCGAGTGCATAAACTAAATCGGCACTTCCCTTGACAAGTTTTCCTTCTCGCTCTACTAGAAGTGGAACTTCCGGCCTCACAAATTTAGCAAGTGCAGCGTTTTTCATGAGTGGGGTGCCGAGTATCGCCATAACGTCAGTCTTCAAATCACCTATTCTATTCGAAACACCATGTTCGGCTGCCAGGGATGCAGCTTTAGTGTCTAAATGCTTCCACTCTTTGTCAAATTTAGACATAGCAAGAGCTTGCATGAGACCGTGAAGTGCGTTTCCATAAGCAGAAGCAGGCGTGGTTACATCATCTTCATTTCTTTTACTTCCGCCATCGCTAGGTCTAATGTATGACTGTGCTCGAGAAATACTGATTGCTGATTTAATATCTGCGATTTGTACATCGCTTTCCATTTCTACAATCGGCTGAACTCGCCAATTTGACATTGAAGTAGTTAACTTTGGTGAGATGGCTTTGGCCAAACCTAGGTCCAGGGCTGTGCCAATTGGGTCGTGATTCAACGCCGCCCAGCACTTTAGCAACTCCTTCTGGTCTCCTTGCTTATAGCCTCGGTGGTGGTCAGAAACATAGAGAAAATGCTCTGCTCGAGTTGCCCCGACATATAGCAATCGATGCCTCTCGTGATCTGATAGTTTTGTTTCTCTTTCTTTACACTCAGTTTCGAATAGATAAGAAGTGGCTCCATCGGCAATGTTGAACTCTAGTCGACCACCGCGAGAAACAGCGATTTTAGGTGAACGATCCATCATGACGTTCCACATACCACCCAGAATTACCACCGGATACTCAAGGCCTTTGGCGGCGTGTATTGTGGAGATTTTGACAGCGTCGTAACCTCGGTTGTCGGGACTTGGAAGATTTACTCGCGTATCCTCGTCGTCCATCTGCTTTAGCCAGTCAATGTAGTCAACAATTCCATTACCGCCGGATGATTCCCACTCTTTTGCGTGAAGGATGACCATGCGGACACATTCGTTTTCAAATCTACCTGTTCGAATCTGATCCAATGCCTCTTGCATTCTTGTTCGAGTAAAGAGAATTTCTAAAATCTCGGAGGGCTGAGCTGAGCGAAGCTCTCGCCAAATTGAATAAAGTTGGTCTAGCGCTTTGAATGCCACTTGCGACCCATTATCAGGCACGACAGTTTCTGATTTATGGATGGATATTGGAACAGGCCATTTTTTGGACGTGTATTTGACGTGCTTCAACATTTCCAGGTCACTGATCCCAAAAAGTGGGGATTTGAGAGCCCACCACAAGTCTCCGCCATTTACAGAACCAGCAATCACTTTCATGGCAGAGATTAGCCCTTTAACGGCCGGTCTGCCATACACGATAGTCGTGTCCGTAGATGTGTAAGGGATATCAGATTGCTCAAAAACTTCCAGTTGCTCATTGAGAGAAGTTCTTGCGGGAATTAAAAGAGCTATGTCGCGGTATTGGGCAGGCCTTGTAAGCTCTTCAGCCCCATCTTCGTTTTCGCCTAGCGGAATCTGAGAATTGGCTATCACATTCTGAATCGTTGCTGCTACAGCGGTAGGTTCCTCGTTTAGCTCTTTAGTTCCGCTTCCCTCAAGTACGAAAACTCTCGGTTTGGTGCCATCTTGGCTAAAAGGAGCCATCTCTTCAAAATGTGTACCCAAAATCTCTGGCCTGGTGTTGTAGAGATGATGAACAAAATCGAGCACGGCTGGTCTCGACCTGAAGTTCGTGGTCAAGTGCTTGAGATTGTCACCACCCCAATTTGTCTCGGCAAAGTCCTTAACTCCCTCGAATGTCTCAAGGTCTGCGCCACGGAATCTATAAATCGATTGCTTAGGATCACCAACAACAATCAGTCGTCCTGGCTCTGGTGTTCCACCAGGTTGCTCTGGATCGCAAACTAAAGCCCTAATAATTTCCCATTGCATTGGATCAGTGTCTTGAAATTCATCAACAACATAAACCTTGAGCTTGCCGAAAAGGTCTTTGCGAACATCAATGTTATGCAGGACTAGATTATGCGCCAGAAGGAGCGTGTCATTAAAATCGATTTCGCCTTGATCACGACGTTCAATTAGAGCGTTCTTGATTTGCTCAGAAGCCGTTACAAGCCACTTGCGAACAAGCAGTTCGAGCTCCAAGTTACTGCTGAATCTCAACCACCCGACTCTTGGAAAAATTAGTGCCTTAAATTCAGCGTAATAATCTTTGTCCTCGGCACTGCCCTTGAGTCTAGCCAGCGCATTAAATGGCTCTAATGCAGCTGTGTAGTCAGTGGATGAAGATGCGATGCTGTCCTGAGCGGCACTCAAAGCTGCTTCTGTCTTGGAGGTTATAAGGTCTCTTGGATCACTCAATAGTGAGTTGTGTAAGTCCCACCATTCCTGAGCATCGTTCACGACTCTTTTTATTTCATCGATAAAATACTCAATGCCTGGTATTTCCAAAGACGCATTTACCAATAGAGTTTGCTTCTCTTGGAGAGTGTTTATCAGCTCACGCATCTGCTTAACGCCAACACCAAACGCTTGTAAGAGTGCCAGCTGCTCTGGTGTTGCAGATCTATACAATTCAGTAAGAATCGTATTGCTTAGCATTCGAGTGGATTTGCTTGCTTCAGAAGTGTCTACCAGAGAAAATCCGATTGGTAACTCTGATTCAATTGGATATTGACGCAAGATTCTCAAAGCAAAACTATGGAGAGTGCCGACGGCAGCTGCATCCAATTCAGTTATTGCCAAGTCCGCGGCAGCCAACTGTTCTGCTGTAAGTGCATTGCGTAGATCTTCGTCCAAGAGCCTGCTTCTCAAACGGTTTCTGAGTTCAGCGGCAGCTTTGTTTGTGAAGGTTACAGCTACGATTTCGGACATCTTTACGCGGTTTGAAGCTAAGGGATGAGTTACTAAACCGACAATGCGATCAACTATGCTTTTAGTCTTACCGGCCCCTGCACCTGCAGTGATGAAGTGTGAAACATTTGTGTGTTTAACGATTGAGTCTCTAACGGCCTTGTCAATTGGGTCTCTTTTTGAAGTCATTAGGCTTGATCCTCTTCTATCGGATTCGCATCCAAAGATATTCTTTTGGCTTTTGTCTTCCCTAGTGCCTTGCATACTTCGCAGTAGTTAGCAGAAGCGGAAGCGGGATTTGGTTCGAATTTGCCTTGTTCTATTGCTATTGCAAGTCTTGACAGCCGGTTTTTTAGCTCGAAATCCATGACTGCGTTGTGGTTGGAAATTGCCTCAGGTAAATTACCTTCACCCATTCCCCCATGATCTTCATGTGCCAGAATTTCCCATGGAACGTCGTGCAGAGTTACCAAATCAGATTCCTTTTCAGACTTCATCGTCAAATAGTTGAAGGTGACCAACTTGATGGCTGGAAATTCATGGCTGTTTCTCATCGCATGGGCGTAGAGCAACCCTTGAATAAGTTCTGATGCGTTACCCATGATCCGCGCTGCCGCGGTTGTCTTGAAATCAAGCACGCCAGCGGCGACACCCGTCGCTGACAAGTCAAGACGGTCCATTCTTCCTTTAAACTTCATGGTTACATGCCCTTCTGTAACCGGAACTTGAACATGCAAATACATCAACCCGTCTTGGTCGAAACTGTATTCTGCCAAATGTGGCCTTAGTTTGAATGCGTCTCGGAGTGGAGCGGGCTCATCATTGTCATCATCAGCGAGTCGAGCAATAGCTCTATGGCGATGTTCTAATTCAAAATACTTGTCCACGTTCGCTATGAACTGATTTGCTCTCTCGTCAAAGAGCGGCTCCCATCCCGCCTGGCCTTTATTCTTGCTCGCAGTTACATGGGACTTAAATATTTCTTTGAATCGATTCCGGTGATTTTCAGTGAATGGTTCGCCGGCTTCAGGGAGATCGCCATTTTTAACGCATTCATGAAACAGGTCTTCCCAAGCGGCATGCGCCATGGTGCCAAAATCATTGGCTCGATAATCCTCTATTTCGTCTGTCTCATCCTCGAATTTAAATGAAAGTCCATAACTTACCAAGAATTTGTGTGGGCATTTCAAATAGGATTCGACCGCAGAAGGTGAAAGCACATTTTCTTTTAGCACGTAAGCGGATGTGCCAGAACCAAGGTTGCCCGAGTACTCCGTAAATTGCGCTGAGTGAAGCGAAAGCGCGGAGGCCAGCTCCGGAATAAGGATTTGGTCAGCTGAGCCTGATGTTGTTGATTGCAAATTTAATTTTCTCTGCAAATCTGACGTTAGGACTGCATTGGTCTTGTTGTCAACATAGTCTTCAAAGCTCGACACATCACTAACTGGTGAAGAAGTAATCTCTTTGACCATTGGGCTTACTTTTCCGCTACCAGTGCCGACCAAGCCACCGCGAGAGAAACTCATTGATACGTGTTGCGCTCCTCTGATGACAGATTTAATTGAGGCTATGGCATGTCTTATGTCGACATTGGTTTCCGGCAAAGCCATCACTAAATTACTTGGCAGTTCGCGTTTTAGTGCATCTGGAATTAGTGGATCTTCTTGCAGCCTTTTCGGCATTGCACCCTCGGAGCAACCTAAAACAATTAGATATTTGTACATAGTTGCCGCTGGTTGATTCAAATCGCCCAAAAACAAGCCGCCACCAGACTTGTTAGCACCTTTGGTGTTTAGTGCTGCAGTGATCTTGGTTAGAAGAGCCCGCCCGTGGTTTTGTCCAGCTTCATCAACATCCCCGAAACCTAAATTATTTGCTTCGACAATTATTCCAAGTGCTCTGTCATCTAATGCAGGTAGCTTGCGTTCTGCTGAATTTCCAATTAGGAACGAAATCAACGAGGACAGAGCCTCAGATGCTTGACTCTCATTGATCGAGTTTTCTTTGCTATTTACTTGTGCTTTGAAAGCGGAAATGGTATCTATTAGTTGCGTCAAAGCCTGTGCCGAGTACGCGTTGTCGAGCTTCTGATTGACCGACTCAAGAACCTCAGTTTCATCCGGGTATCTCTCGGCCTCTTCCAGTTCCTTCAATAGGTCTGGTAATGATTGAGCTGTCTTTCTCAATTCAGGAAGCCAAGCTTCTGCATTATTGAATAGACCTGTTGACTTTATAAATCTCTCAACCTTGTACCAAGAAAATTCATCGGGTACTCCGGGTGGATTAATCAGAATTCTAGACTTGATTGCCCTCATTACTGTTCTTCTATCAAGAAATTGTTCGGAATTTGACGCGCTGTACTCCAAAATGTCCTTGACCAATTTGGCGATTCTAGAGTTGCCAGGCAAATCCTTGGACGGACCGTGCCACTCAATTCCAGCATCATCCAAGGCGGACATCAACGAAGTTGCATAGTCTTTGGAATCGGAGTACAAGATTGCAACATCTAAAGCTGAGCCCGCCAAGTTTAGATACTCCACTGCCTGTTTCGCTGCATGGCGCACCTCAGTAAATACATCCGGGAAAGACGTTATTGTTGCGTCTTGGACTTCTGTTTGGTCACCTGTTTGTCTTACTCTGAGCACGGTAAAGTTTGATGGCTCGATTATAGACTGCACGAATTCTGAAAACGTTTCTGGGAGGCTTTCATCTACTTGGATTACCCGCCCTAAACTTTCAATAGCGCCCGATTCTTTCAGATCTGATGTCCTGTTACTAATAAGTTTCAAGAGATTAGCTGGTGTTTTTGTCTCTGTTTTGTTAACTTCTACCTGAATATCTCTGGCAAAACTGAGCAATAACTTTGAAGTTGGAGTCAATTGCGCAACTGAGAGTTTTTCATAAATTTGGTTGCTTTCTAGATCAATCCAATTGAATTTAGCCACGCACTCAGATATGGCCAAGACGGTGCTTGGCATCAACTTGTCAGACTTACCGAATTGCTCATCCCTGAAAAGTTTGCTGCTAGTTACCTGCGCCATCGATCTCGAATAATCGTTAAATGACCACATGATATCCAAATGTTGTGCAAGTTTCGACAGTAGGTCAGTGGCTGTTATTTGTTCAATAGCAGCCAACGCGAGACCCTCGCCGATAACCATTTGACGGGTAAACTGGTTCACGAGAGCGTTCCCAGAACGATAATTATGCGCTATAAAAGTTACGGGAGTAAGGTTCGAGTTATTGCGGGTATCTCTTAGCATGTTCGAAACGTGACTTGTTACCTCAGCAGAATTTCCGAACTCTATTACTTCGAAACTCATCGGCGAAACTCCTTAATTCCATCAGTAAACATATTCAAGATGCGAATACGGATAAGTATACGAGTGGCCTGTGACATAGTCGCTGTTCCCAAATAGCCGAAACACTTCGGTCGAGGGCCAAAAATTATCACCGAATAATTACCCACTAAATAGGTTCTTTGCCGCAGTGGAACATATCAACCCTGTGTTTACAGGACTTATCAAAGACTATCCAGCTACCCCTTTTGGCTTCCTTAGCTGCTCTGGTATGGGGATCACACATGAATTCGTAGAGTTTGCATTCTGGGCAAATCAGGCGATGTGTTGCCTTTCCTTCACAATCTAGGTAATCGCAGGTGACATTGAAATCGAGATGATCGATAACAGATGTGTCATCTACTGTTTTGGTATCGCTCATTTGGGATTAGTTCTTTCTCAGATTAGATCTTGCTAGTTTGTACTCTGCCATCTCATCTAATGACACACGCAGGCTTAAGTTAGTTTGCAAACAATTCCCCAGAGAATTGGTTGAATAACGTCTCTAAACTCTCGGATATAGACACCGAAGTCCTGTTGCTCTCGATGTGACTCCCACAAGAGAACCACATACACCTCGAGTGCTAAATCCAAATTCGTGAGATTCTCTGAAATTCTCAGCTCTAACGCTACTAGATCATTTGTTTCTAAATACGCTTCGTAAAGATTTTCCACCAGCCTGGCATATGATGCCGCGCGATTTTGACGACTCTCTACTTCAGCCAATGAGAAGCCTGAAGTGTCATAAAAATTGGGGTAGGCACCAGGTTCTTGAAATTCTTGCCCGAGTTCGAACCTATGTCCCAGCTCTTTCATAATGGCAGTGTAAGTTTTGCCTCCGTCATTATCGACGGCTTTCCCAAGAATCGCATGCCATACGAGCCTGATTGTCAATACCGAACTTAGATCCTCTTGAACTTGGGCAAAATGTACCGGATTGAATTCAGCAAAATATCTAAGGTTTGTTCTAGCTTTGAGTTTTGGGCTTCTCTTTGCCTTTAGGCCATACCTTTTGCACTCAACCGGGTAAGGTGCTATGTCTCTTTCTAAAACCGCGTGGAATTTTTCCACTCCACCTTCGACAGGCCACTTATAAAGAGGCAATAACGATTCGCCTTTTAGAAGGATAGGTCCTCCCTTAACATCTTTTTCGCGGACAGCAGCAGACTTTAAGTCGACGGACACCAACAGCAGTAGAGGTTTCTCCTTACCTTCGGCCCAGTGTCGCAAGTGGCGCATGTCTTGAACTTCCACCTTGTATTTACCGAACGCCTTGAAGACCTCATCCAAATCGTAGGGTTCGATAACAAAGAATGAAGTCTTGCCTTCGGGCGTTTGAAGCCCGGTCAGAACATTTGCGCATTTCATCTGGTGGCCCTTCCATTCATTTCTACACTTCTCACGATACTTGGCACATCTGCAAAGTCAGATCTTTGTCATCGCTGTCGCTACCCAGCGCTAACAACTTCTCGAAGTCTCCCAGAAGAGAAACATTTATCTATATCATTCTTTCAGATGCCCACTTACTTACTTATCTTTTTCAACTATGAGGCCAAATATAGACCCGTTCGGGTTACCTTCATCCTTCTTCAGTCTCTTTAGCCCTCCTAGTGCATCTATCTGGTCAGGAATACTCGCCTCCCCAAAATTGAAGTAATCGGTCTCTGTAATTCCATAGATAGCTGTAAGTGTTGTAAGGAAGAATTCCGCTACTTCATTTAGGTCGGGATCAACATCGTAGTATCGAACAAAGTTTGGGTTGAGTCCTCGACCTTCTCCATTTCGATACTCTTCAGGTGTAACCTCAGGTCGAGTCCAACCAATGAATTCCATCTCTTGGAACTGCTCTTCAGTTAGTGGAGGATTGCACATAAGGTTTCCAGATGCTTCCAGCTGTAACTGGCCATCGTAACTCCAAGTTGCTTGGATATAGGGGGATCTATCCGGACTGAGTTTGTACTTCAGTCCATAGGTGTTTAGATGGAAATTTCTCTTTGTCTTTGAGCCAAGTAGCATTCTTATGGCTCTAACCAAAGGCATCCAGGTTGGTCCTAGGAATGGGTTCTGGTCTATGCCCACTAAATCGCAACCTTAGTTGTTGAATTGCACACTGAGACCATTAGATCTTCTCAACTCCACACTCAATCTGTTGAACCATGTGTTGGCAAGTTACGTTGAATAGAACAGACTCGCCTATTGGGGCTTTCTTCACCATTTCTGTGTGAACATCACATTGCAGCTCTTTCGATGAACAGATAGGACAGACTAGCCAGTGAGTTGCAGTGATGGGGCAAGGCGCCCATTCACACTTCCTATCCTCAGATATTTCTTCGACAGTGATGATTGGTTCTAAGAGGGTAGTACCTTCCTGTTTAGTCATTTAGAGAACCTTCCTTGTCTTCATACATCAGGTTGTAAGGATGCGAACCCTTGATTCCAAAGATTGCAGCCTTGTTGTTGTTGCCACTAGCTGCATAACGTTCGAGGACGTCCAAGCTGTGAACAAATTCATGCTGACCTAGCCTTGAGCCGAAGAAGTAGTTCGTGCCGGAGGCACCTGGCTCGATCTCAT
>JBIJAB010000074.1:0-4854 GCA_044345975.1 Rhodoluna sp. | reverse complement strand
TATAAGACTGGTGGTTCAGGGTTAGATTCCTTTGCTTCTATAGTCAGTTCAACCTGTGAATACCTGAAAGAACGTTGGCCTGATGAGCTAGGCGATTTGAAGTATCGGATCATGGATGCACCAGTTCTTGGGGCTAATTCAACTTTCGTGAAGCGCTGGTCCGTTAGACCAGAAACCAAAACCATAGTCATTTATCGACTACCTATTCTTCGACTCAATAACAATCAAAGCTCTAACCCAACCGAGGAAAGAGTTCGCATTGAACACCACGTGTTTGAAGCAGCAGCTGAACTTATTGGCAAAGAGCCATGGGAACTAGTATTCGGTGATGACGAATAGTTAGTGAACGCTAACCTTCACTAAACCTGAAATATTCTTGTCATCAAGTAATGGCAGAACACCGATGCGGCCATCAATATCTATAACCAAGTTGGCAAAGACTTCCCTGTCAGATGGAATGATTCCCATCGACAAACCAGAACTTGCTCTTATAACTTCAGTCGAACCCGCTCCAATAGTTCGCTTTATAGTTTCGCCGCCAATCTTGATTGAAATAGTTGTTGGCTTATCCCCTGGGTTTGTAACAGAAACCTTACTGATACCTGATTTAGGAACAGCAACATATCTTGCAGTTGAGAAACCTTCAGCGGCATTGATCCACGAGAAGTCAGTGTATGCACCTGGAATAGATTTACTTCTTACTAAACGAACACTTGACTGCACTGGAACATCTGACTCTAAGATTCCAAAGTAATCGCCATCAGCTAGTCCAGGTATTTCAAAGTCACTAACCTTGCCCGCACTAGCAGTAACGGAAAGAACAGTTCCAAAAGTCTCTTCAGTGGTTCCTAGGACTTGGAAAGTAATAGTTGCATCTTTAGCCCCTGGCACAAACACTCTTAGCATCTGAGCAACATCTGAATACTTATCCGCTGTGTCCTTGAACTTAGCACTATCAACTGATCCTCTGATCAGGATGCCTGGAATGATGGCCTGCTTACTTGCAGCTGGTGCAGGAGCAACATAGTCAGCACCAGAAGCGCTGCTACCCCTAACTGCCTTCTGTTGAATAAGAGCAGTAATCGACCCACCTCTACTCACAACATGAACAGCAATGGATTCGGCCCTAAGAACAAATGAAGACAGTGGAACGACTGTTGTGTCATTTGCTGGAACAGCTATCCCTGAAAGACCAGCACTGTTTGATGTGCCATTCTCAGTAAAGATTTCCAGGTCAACGGTTGAATCTATGCTGGTTGGGTTAGTAAGCACTAGAAGTGCTTCCCTACCAATAGCAGTTGATCCACCAACCAACCAGAACTCACTCTGTGGTCTAAGACATGGAGCTGCTAGCAGACCCCTAATGCTTGTGCCCTTTGCCATCTGAATCTGGTTAGCAGTGAGTAGCTCTGACCCTTGGGTGTTCTTACCGGTTTCATCTACGACAGTAAAGGATTTGAACTTGCCAAGTCGCTTAGTTAGGTCCTGTCTGACACCAAAGCCAATCACGGGCTTGGATGACTGGCCTTTGAGAGAAGTGCTCTTGACTGCTGAGTAAGACAGTGTTCCACTAGCAGTGGAGCTTCTCTTGAATGAGGAAACAGAGGTTTGGTTCTTACCCCCAGCGATAAAGGTAGGTCCTGTGCAGGTAACCTGCAGATCTTTAGCGCTAACCTCATGCACAGCAGATTCCACCTTAGGCGTACTCACCAAAGACATAGGAGTTCCATAAACAACGGCAGCACTGGCTGCTCCTGCAACTAGAAGAAAGCGAAGAATGCGAATAATCATTACTGCTCCTCCTCTTCCTGGAAACTATCGTCGTTCAATGATTGAGCAGACTTCCGAGACTTACGCCCTCTTGAAGTAGGAAGAGCCAACAGAATGAATGCAACAAGAATTCCTAATTGAACTGACTTAGTAATAGACCAATAGGTCTGAATATCTTCAATCTCAAAAGTGTCACTTGCCTTCACTCGCCATAGCTGACCAAACTCTGTTGTGCCAACCTGGTCCAGTTCACTCACCGAGTTCAAACTAACTGCAAGATCAGAGTTACCAGACTTATTAGTCACCAAAACATAACCAATCCCAGCTTGCTTAAGAGCAGGGCTTAGATCTTTACCGTTAGCTGAAACTAGATTGCCCACCAAAATCGAAATGGTGTTCTTTAACTTGTCACTGGATAGATTCAAAACATTCTCTGAACTAAATCGGTATGCAGTTGAAACTGAATCAAGTCTTAGACCATTAGGTCTTATAAGTTCAGCTCTAAACTCTTGACCTGACTCAGAACCATCTTTAGAAATAACCAGAAGTCGAAGATCATTACCCGCTCTGGATTCTGCTTCGAAAATTGCAGGGAGATTTCTTGAATCCCCGAAAGTGATCTTGGCTGGGGTCATAACTGCACTGACCATAAGTGGAGCTAACCCGCCAACAACCGCTAGAGACACTAATACTCTTCTCAGTCCTACTCGGGTAATCGAATCGAACCAGATACCGATAGCAACTATGACTAGTAGCACCGAAATCATCAGCAACGGGGTTGGGCTAGCAAATACTTCAGTAGCTGAATCTAAGAAGATAGACCCTGTTCCACCTGCTGTGAAAGGGATTCCCTGAAGCAACCAAAGATATCCCAACGCCAATAATGCAATGAGCCAGAGGCTGAAGATTCCCTTGGCTTTAGCAAACAGAGAAAGCAATCCGAATGCCATAAACCCAATGGCAGCCCAACCAAGAATCTGGTCCTGACCGAATAACGCTTCAAACAAATTAGTTTGCTTACTTGGGTAAGAAATAGTCGGATCAGCCAAAACTGCAAGTGGGGTCTGATTGATAAGTATCTGGTACACAAGATATGGAGTAACCAGAGCAGCAGCAGGCAGCACCACTAAAGCAGCGGTTGCAAACCTACCTCTAGACAGCACTGCATACACTCCAGCTAAAACAAGAAGTAATGGTAAAGCACTAGGAGCACTGGCTGCTGCAACTGCGAACAACAATGCTGCCGCAGCTATCCACGACCAGGTTTGAGCATTGGATCTAATCGAGCTTGTAATTCCAATCCGACCTGCTCTTGCCAAAGCAAATAAGAGCCAAGGCAAAGTAATGCTAAAGATCAGAGCAGGAAAATTACCCTCTGATTGCGAAAGCGTAAACGCGGGCCAGAACACATAAATAAGTGCAAGTGGGATCTTCACTGTGTTTCTGAGTGTCACAGTTGAAAGTAATCTCCACACTCCAAAGTAAGCCAGTGGCACTGCGACAAACAACACTGCCGTTAGCCCTACGTTAGGTGCAAAGAAGGTTAGGGAACCAATCAAGAGAAGCACCCAAGCAAAAGGATCGCTAGGTGCTGCCAACCCAAAGCCAACAAACTGATAACTCGCTCCAGTGTTAGCAAATAGTTGCAGCCAGCTATCGCTTAGCGGCAGAGCAAAGCCACCTTTGACGGCCTGCCCCATTGGAAAGTATTGGAAAGAAAGAGCTAGAAGAACAAGCATCACCCATAGTCCACCGCTAGCTGCAAAGCTTCGCTGCGTGAGGTTAGTTCTACTGGTTGGACCTTCTTGAAAGTTTGCCAGGTTAGTTTTCTGCTCTTCGAGTTCAAAAGCCAAACGAGTGCGAGATTTCACTTGGGCTGAAGTTGCAAACAAAGGCTTCAGCGATTTGAGTGATGCACGGTGTCGATCACGCAGCCTTGTTCTTACTGAGAAGAAAGCCCAGAGATTAGCTCTGAGTGTAAAAAGGATTCGATCTGGTCTTTTCACAAACAACAAAGATGCTGTCTGAATAACTGAGAGCAGTGGCAGGGATAGCCAATAGAGGAATGAAACAAACAAAGGTAAATGAGCTAGACGCAAATGATTGGTTGCTTTAGCCATTGCAAACTTCACGGAGCCAGCCAACCACTTCTTTGGTCGCTGGCCTTGAAGTGAGAGCTCTGCATGACGAACTCTGGATGTTGGAACTACAACGACTCTGAAGCCAAGCTGGTGAGTTCTAATCCCTAGATCTACATCTGCTGCAAGTTCCGGAGCAACAAGAGAAAAACCACCTAGTTCCGCCCAAACATTAGCTCTAATCAACATGGCATTACTTGAGACAGCTAAGACGTCACTCATCCAGTCATGCTGTTTTTGATCTAGCTCATCATTGACAAGAGAGAAAGGCTTGAGTGACTTAGTCAACGTAAGCCCCTGCTGAACAATGAGCTTGGGATTCTCATAGCTAATTTGTTTTGGTGAAGCGATAGCAACTAGTGGAGAAAGTTCTAATGCTCTAACTAGTTCTGCAAGTGCATGAACTTCAGGCAGTGAATCATCATGAACTAACCAAATGGCAATATCATCGAGATTCTCTATGCCCTCTAAAACCTGTTTGATTGCAAGTGCTGAAAGTTCAGCGAAAGTTGCTTTCTCTTGAATAGTTAGAACAGCATGCTTGTTTGATTGAGCAATAAATCCATCAAGGATTGTTGTGACTTCAGGAGAGTTGGAACTATCAACGACAAGAGTGCGTTCAATTCTGAAACTCTGTTTTTCCAGAGCTTCTAAGTTCTTTTGTAAATAGAGCGGTTGTTCATTTGATACGACAACCGCCACCACACGCATACTCATGCCGTGGCCAGTCCTTGGACTAAGCGCGCTTCTTTAACTTGCGACGTTCGCGCTCGCTAAGGCCACCCCAGATTCCAAATCTTTCGTCATTTGCAAGGGCATAGTCCAGGCACTGCTTCTGAACATCGCAACCAGAACAGATGCGCTTGGCATCTCTGGTTGAACCACCCTTTTCAGGGAAGAAAGCTTCTGGGTCGGTCTGTGAACAAAGAGCGTCACGCTGCCAAGC
>JBIJAB010000073.1:0-4903 GCA_044345975.1 Rhodoluna sp. | reverse complement strand
GTTCATTATTGAAGTAGTTCCCCCAGCGACCGATTGCTTGAGCTGCCAGAAGTCCAGGCACAAGTGCGTCTGCGAAACTTAGGAATCGGATTCCTGCTGACTCAATCTTCAACGGCTTGATGTCAACCTGACAAGCAATGTAAGCACCAATGGAACCGAAGATTATTGCTCCATAGATAGCGAGTCCACCCTCCCAAAGCCTGAACATTGAAGTCCAGTCTTTGCCAGGGCCAAAGTAATCGTTTAGGTGAGTTAGAACGTGAAAGAGACGCCCCCCGATGATTCCGAAGGGAACGGCCCAGATTGCTATGTCCACTGCTAATCCTGGCTCCATGCCGCGAGCCTTCATGCGACCAGCAGTAATAGCTACAGCGGCGATGATACCCGCGAGGATAAACAATGCATAGAAGTGAATCACGACTGGCCCCAACTGGAATGTTGAAACAGTTGGAGATGGGATTGCCTCTAGAAATGACATTTACTTTCCGCCTTTTAGTTTTCGTACCGTTGTTTTCAATTCTTCGACACCGCCATCGCGATAAGCCTTGATGAACACACTTCCGACTATTGCTCCATCTGCGTATGTATTCACTTCAGTGACTTGATCTGCTGTTGAAATTCCTATTCCGACACAGACAGGCACTTTGGTTGCTGTCTTTCTTACGCCTGAGACAACGCCACGAGCTTTGGCGTCTAGGTCCTCGCGAGCTCCAGTAATACCCATGGTTGAAACTGCATAAATGAATCCACGAGATAGACGAGCGACCTCATCCAACCTTGCTTGAGATGATGAAGGTGTTGCCATAAAGACTCTGTCCAACTCGAGCTCGTCAGAGTACTTGAGCCAGTCTGATGCTTCGTCTGGAATGAGGTCTGGTGTAATCAGACCTGATCCTCCTGCAGCTTTCAAATCTTTTGCAAATCTCTCTACCCCATATTGAAGAATTGGATTCCAGTAACTCATTACTAGAACGGGTGTGTCAACCCTGGAAGTAATTTGTTTCAAGAGCTCGAAGAAATTGCTCAACTTGAAACCATTGGCTAGAGCTTGCTCAGTTGCAACCTGAATGACCAAACCATCCATCACAGGATCGCTGTATGGAACGCCCAATTCCAGAATGTCGATTCCAGATTCACACATTGCAACGCAGGCTTCCACAGAATCTGACATGGTTGGGTAACCAGCCGGAAAATAGCCAATTAGTGCGTCTTCGCCTTTTTGGCTGAGAGTGTTTAGGAGATTCTCTGTTTGGCTCACCATTTACTCCAAGAACCCGAAGTACTTGCCCACTGTCTCCATGTCTTTATCTCCACGACCGCTGAGATTAAGGAGAACAGTTGATCCTGAAGGCAGTGTCGAACCTTGCTTGATCACTCCCGCAAGAGCATGAGCTGTTTCAATAGCGGGAATAATTCCTTCAGTTTGTGAGAGAGCTCTGAGAGCTTGCATGGCTTCATCATCGCTAATGCCGAAGTATTGAGCTCGGTTCAGATCCTTCAGCCAGGAGTGTTCTGGTCCAACACCTGGATAGTCGAGTCCAGCGGATATTGAGTGACTTTCAATAGTCTGGCCATCTTCGTCCTGAAGCATATAGCTCTTGGCCCCGTGTAAAACTCCGACCTTGCCCTTGCTCAGTGTTGCAGCGTGACGCATTGTGTCCATACCCTCACCTGCGGCTTCAAATCCCCAGAGTGCAACATCTTCATCATCTAAGAATGCGTGGAACAAACCGATTGCATTTGAACCGCCGCCAACGCAAGCTGTCACAACGTCCGGGAGAAAACCAAAGTCGTTCAGCATTTGTTCTCTCGCTTCACGCCCAATGACGGAATGAAAATCTCTCACGATTGTCGGGAATGGATGTGGACCGGCAACAGTACCAAGAAGGTAATGAGTGTCGTCAACATTTGCAACCCAATCGCGTAGGGCTTCGTTGATAGCGTCCTTCAGGGTTCTAGACCCAGTTGTCACAGGAACTACTTCAGCTCCTAAAAGCTTCATTCGGGCTACGTTAAGCGCTTGACGTTGAGTGTCAACTTCACCCATGTAAACAACGCATTCGAGTCCGAACAATGCTGCTGCTGTTGCACTTGCAACACCATGTTGCCCTGCACCAGTTTCGGCGATGATTCGCTTCTTACCCATTCGTTTGGCTAGAAGTGCTTGACCAATAACGTTGTTAATCTTGTGTGAGCCCGTGTGGTTCAGATCCTCACGTTTGAGAAACACTCTGATGTCACCTGCAAGGGCAGCGAACTTAGGAACTTCAGTAATGATTGAAGGTCTACCAACATAGCTCTGGTTCAGTTCATCTAGCTCTTTGGCGAAAGATGGGTCAGCCTTGGCTTGTGCGTAGACTTCCTCAAGTTGATCAAGAGCGGCAATGAGTGATTCCGGCACGAAACGGCCACCGTACTCGCCAAAGTACGGTCCGTCTTGCTCTCTGAGATTTGTCTTGACTGTCATCTTCTAAAGTCTAATCTTTTCCACAGAAGTAAACTCTCCGAGGAGTTCTTTCGCATTTCCCGTAACTAAAGCTTCACCAACAAGAACCATCTCCGCTCCTGCCTGAGCATAAGCCTCAACGTCTTGAGTATTGCGAACGGCTGATTCGGCTACTGCTACGCAGTCACTCGGCAACAACTCAGCCAGTCCTTGGAAAAGCGATCGGTCTGTTTCAAAAGTTGATAGGTCTCTTGCGTTGATTCCTATTAGTTTGGATCCGGTGTCTATGGCCCTAAGCACCTCTTCCCTGTTATGTGTCTCAACAAATGGAGTCATACCTAGGCTTTCGATAAAACTAGCCAGTCTGACGAGCTTGATCTGGTCTAAACC
Organism: Rhodoluna sp.; assembly: GCA_044345975.1. Lineage (GTDB taxonomy): Bacteria > Actinomycetota > Actinomycetes > Actinomycetales > Microbacteriaceae > Rhodoluna. The sequence goes on along the minus strand of JBIJAB010000073.1, from coordinate 2,067 downwards.
AGCCACTATGAGCAGAACTAAGTCAGCCCCGTATGCTCTGGCTTCTAGTACCTGTTGTTCCAGCGATACAAAGTCTTTTCTCAGAATAGGTATTGATACTTTGGATCTCACAGCCACTAAATCATTCAGTGAACCTTTGAACTTTCGTTCTTCAGTCAGAACACTTATTGCGGCTGCTCCTGATTCCTGATAGGTCAGAGCTAGTGCTGCGGCGTCTGGTATTGGTGCCAAGTCACCCTTGGACGGGCTTGCTCGTTTAATTTCAGCGATAACCTCGATTGTTGATTTACGACCGAATACATCGAGGCAAGCAATCGCAGGGCTGGCTGCATCAACAAGTTTCTCAAGTTTAGGTATAGATACATGCTCTAGCCGTGCGAGGGCATCAGCCTCAGCCCCAGCGTAGAGATCTTCAAGCATTATTTCTTAGTGCTTGTTTCTCGGTTAACGCCGTAACCGAGTTTGGCAAGAATGGGTCCCATAGGTATTGCGATAACTGATAAGACTGAGCCAACAATTACTAGAGTTCCCTCTGGAATGACTACTCCTAAAGTTGCGATAGTCACACCGACAATCGCTGTAATAACAGCAGCCCAAGCTGCTACCGAGTGGCCGTGACCTGGTTCGTTTTCGTGGTTGCTCATTAGTGCCTTTCCTAGGGTCAATCTTAACAAGAGTTCCAATGGTGTATTGCTGAAATAGTGTCTATTTGATGCCAAAAAGCGAGTTAGCTCTATCGATTGAGGCTATAACGGCTCCCATTTTGCTTAGAGTCTCTTCATACTCAGACTCTGGTACTGAATCCAGAACGATGCCAGCTCCAGCCTGAACTCTAGCTACCCCATCTCTGATAAACGCAGTTCTAATCGCTATAGCCAGATCAGCGTTGCCTTCGAAATCAAGATAACCAACTACCCCACCGAATATGCCCCTGTTAGCGGACTCCAGGTCATCAATGATTTCTAGTGCTCTTGGTTTTGGTGCCCCAGAAAGGGTTCCAGCTGGGAAGGTTGCCTTGAATACATCGGTAGGAGTTTGACCTTGTGCAAGATCACCCTCAACGGTGGAAACAAGGTGCATGATGTGACTGAATCTTTCAATCTTCATGAACTGAGTCACTGTTACAGACGAAGGTTCACACACCTTCAAAAGATCATTGCGAGCCAAGTCAACCAGCATGAGATGCTCTGCACGTTCTTTATGATCAGCCAGAAGCGATTCAGCGAAACTCTCGTCTTGGCCCTGGTCCGAGCCTCTAGGACGAGAACCAGCAATCGGATGCATGACAACCTTGCTACCAGTCACCTTGACAAGAGCTTCAGGTGATGAACCCACGACAGCGTAGTCACCGTTTGAATCTGAATAGTTCAGCAGATACATATAAGGCGACGGGTTGAGAGCTCGTAAGACACGATAAACATCAATGGGGCGAGCGGAGACCTCGATATCTATTCTTTGCGATAGGACAACTTGGAATACATCGCCTGCTCTAACATGATCTTTCGCTATCTCAATTGCTGAGAGAAACTGCTGGTGAGGAGTGCGATGAGAACGCTTCGAAGGCGATGTGACAGTTGAATGAGAAAGATGTTGTGGTGTTGCTTCGCTAAGTTTTTCAAAGAGATCGTTGATTCTTGATGTTGCGTGGTCATAGGCAAGTTCGTAATCAGAACTGTTGTCGCAGTAAATGTTGGAAACGATAAGGATAGAACTTGTCTTGTGGTCTAGGACGATGACGTCTTGAACCATTTCTAAGTGAATCTTTGGTCTTTCATAATCCTGCTGAGGGATTGCAGGAAGATTCTCTATGTCCCTAATAACATCCCACGAGAACAGGCCAACAAGGCCAGAGGTTAGAGGCGGTAAATCCTCAATCGGAGCTGTCTTCCAAGATGACTGAATAAGGCGGATAGCATCCAGCGGTGAGCTTGGCAAAGCCCCCGCGTTAGGAAGTGCTTTATCTCTGCCATGAATAATGAATTCTGAATCTGTTTCGATGAAGCTAGCTCGACTAGAGACACCAATGAAGCTGTATCTGGACCAGACACCTTGCTCCGCTGATTCCAG
>JBIJAB010000072.1:0-4911 GCA_044345975.1 Rhodoluna sp. | reverse complement strand
GAACTTAAGGCTCGTCGTTCTAGAGGTCAGGCTGACTCAACAAACAACTAGTTACGTCTAAAGAATCTTTTCAGACCAAATTTGGTCATAAGCAATAAAGCTTCAGAAACGATATCTCCGCTCATCTTTGATTCGCCGATTTCGCGCTCAACAAAGACGATTGGGACTTCTGCAGTTCTGCCGCCTAACTGAATTGTTCGATAGGCCATTTCAATCTGGAACGAGTAACCTCTTGCATTGATGGTTGCAAGATCCATACGTTTGAGAAATGCAACGCTAAACACTCTGAAACCCGCTGTCATGTCGTTCAATCTTGTTCCAAGCATGAGTTTGGCATAAAGGTTTCCACCACGTGATAGCCACTGTCTGTGCAGAGGCCAGTTCTGTGTTTGACCGCCCTTGACGTACCTAGATCCAATAACTAAATCATTCGCTTCACAGGCAGCAAGTAACTTCGGAAGATCTTCAGCTCGATGGCTTCCGTCAGCATCCATCTCAACAACATAGTCGTAGCCGAATTCAAAGGCATAGTTGAATCCAGCGATGTATGCAGCACCTAAACCTTGCTTCTCTTTGCGATGCATGACCTTGACTCCGTTGTTTGAGAGAGCTATCTGGTCAGCCAGGTTGCCAGTTCCGTCAGGACTATCGTCATCAACAATCAGAAGGTCAACATTCTCATTATGTAGGAATAGTTCCTCAACAGCGTGATGGATGTTTCCCGCCTCGTTGAAGGTCGGCATTATTACTAGAACCTTCAAGAACGCTTCGCCTTAAACCTTCTAATGATTAACCCAAGTACAGCTATTGGAAAGAGAACAAGTCCGATTCCAAATGCAATTGGCTCAACGTAGCCACCAAACAGAACCGCAGGTGTTATCTCTTTACGCAGAGCAATCTCTTCAACCATTGAGCCAGGTTTGAAGGATTCAAGTTCCGTGATCACAGAACCATCTGCCGCATAAATTCCGGATACTCCAACAGTTGAGATAGCAACTACAGTTCGACCTGTCTCTATCGCACGCATTCTAGAAATTGCTGCTTGCTGAACACCTTGCTCGCTTCTTCCGAAGTCAGAACTGTTTGTTTGAATCATTATTGCTTCTGCACCTTGTTTAACTAGGTCGTGGCCTAGGTAGTCAAAAGCAACTTCAAAACAAATCAGGGAGCCAACTTTGCTGCCATTTGGAAGCTCAAAAATGCCATCTCTAGTTCCAGAGCTCATATCCCAACCGATAAGTCCAATCAGGTCTGGAGCTAACGCCATGTAGAAAGGACGGTCAGGAACATATTCACCAAAAGGCACTGGTCTTTTCTTGTGATAGTAATCAGCAAGTCCCGTTTCTGGTAACCAAAGGTCAACTTCGTTATAGAAGTCACTGCCACGGAATGTTTTAGTCCCGAAAAGCAAAGGAGCTTTCAAGTCCTCTGTGACAAACTCGCTTATCTTGACTCCTGCTTCCATCATCGTGTTTGGGTCAAGATCCGATGCATTCTCAGGCCAAACCATCAGGTCTAGGTCTTCAGCCTTCCCTGAGGCAACTACATCTTTGGAAACCTTTAGGTGCTTATCAAGAATCGAACCAGGTGGGTTAGCTGCAAACAAACCAGCATTCGCGTTACCTTGAATAGCTGCAACCTTCAGAGTTCCTGCAGTACCTGAAGCATCCAGAACAACTAGAGCCGGTATGACTAAGAACATCGCAGTGGCAATTCCGGTTGGCATAAACCCTACAAAGCGCTTTCTAAATCCCAATCCCTGAGGTTGTGGACTAACAAAACGAATCACTAGAAGCGCCGTAACAAAAACAATCAGCCAGGTCAGGCCGGCAACATCTATGAAGTAAACCCATCTGGCAAGCCAAGTGTCAACTAGAGCTAGCCCTCCCCTAGCCCAAGGCATCCCGCCATAAGGAAATACTCCTGCTGCGTATTCCCTACCTGTGAAAATCGCTCCTAGAACAAATGCGATAACAAATGGTTGGGCTCTGCCCAACTTCAATGCAGCTAAGTATCTCCAAACAACAGCCGCAACGGCTGCTGCGGCACCAAACATGAGAGCCTGAATAATCGATCCAGCAAGCCAAGGAACAGGACCTAGGTAAGTTGTTAGCCACTTCAGGAGAATCGCGAAGAATGCGAACCCTGAGATAGTTCCAACAAAAAATGCCTTGAAGAACCCAAGTTGTCTAAATGAAAGAAGGATTAGGAAATAGCCGATGAAGACACCAGGCCAGAAGTTGAAAGCGGGATAGCTGAAGGCAATAAATGCTCCGCCAATCGCACCGATGAAGGCTCTCCCCCAGACAGAGGTGGACAGCCTTAGCCAATTACTGATTAAAGTGAACACTCTCTAAGCGTAATAGGAGTAAGCAACAATGCCGCGCTTGATCTGGTCAATCGAGGACTGGGCAGTTGCTGAGAGTTCGTCGGGATTTACCTTAGAGATCTGCTCCAACAAATCAATGGTCTGTTTACACCACCTAATGAAATCTCCAGCTAGCATTCCTGTCTGCTTGAGCACATTATCTAGTCTCGCTCCAGTTGCCCATCGGTGCATTTGCAAAGCCATTGAAGAATCAGGTTCAGTTGAGAGTGGAAGACTATGAGCCTTCGCTAGGGCCTGTAGATCATCCCAGACCTCAAGAGTTTCATCAAAGACTGCCACGAACTCTCCCTTAGGCATCTTTGGGGTCAGGCTGTCGTCATCTCTTCGAGCCTCATAAACCAGTGATGCTGCAATAGCAGCAAGTGTTTGAGGGTCAACGTGATGCCAAACTCTTCGGCCTATGCACTCGGCAACCAATAGGTCTCGCTCACCATAAATCTTGGAAAGCTTCTGCCCATTCTCGGTTATCTCTAGATCACCGTCAGATTGCGTTACGTATTCAAGCTCAATAAGAACTTCGGTGATACGGTCGAAAGTTTTTGCAACCTGGTTGGTTCGAGATTCAATCTGTTTGATGATGGCTGCTGTTTCGCGCTCTAGTTTGTACCAACGCTCACCCCAGCGAGAGTGTGCTTCACGGTCGGGACAAGCGTGACATGGATGTGAACGTAACTCACGCTTGAGATTGGTAACTCTAATCTCAAGCTGTCGCATGCCTTTCGTTTGGCGAAGGTCGTTTCTTCTAGCCTGTCGACCTGATTGTGCTATCTCACGTTCAAGATCACTGACTTGACGTCTAAGACGGGCATACTCTCTGAAGTCCCCAACGTGGCAGCGCATTGATTCTTCGTAACCGTCCAGTGATGCTTGTTTCTCCCGAATGCCCCTAGCTAATCCAACAACCGAACGGTCTGCTTGGAACTGTGCGAAAGATGTTTCTAAGACTTCTCGAGAGCGTCTTTGTCCAAATGCTTCAATCAGATTCACAGCCATGTTGAATGTAGGTCGGAAAGAGGAAATCAGAGGGTAAGTTCTCTTTGATGCAAGACCTGCTACATAAGTTGGATCAAGGTTTGCAGCCCACTGAATAACGGAGTGTCCTTCAACGTCGATTCCTCTTCGACCTGCTCTACCAGTTAGCTGAGTGTATTCACCGGGAGTGATTTGCACACGACCTTCGCCATTGAACTTATCCAAACGATCAAGAACTACTGTTCTAGCAGGCATGTTGATTCCAAGAGCTAGGGTTTCAGTTGCGAATACCACCTTGACAAGTTTCCGTAGGAATAGCTCTTCAACTACTTCCTTGAAAGCAGGAAGCAATCCAGCGTGGTGAGCCGCAACTCCCCTTTCCAATGCGGACAGCCATTCGAAATAACCTAGAGCAGCCAAATCTTCATCAGCGATGCTGCCACACTTTTCTTCGGCAACTCTGCGAATGATTTGTTTATCTTCAGGCTTGGTAAGCCTTATTCCTGATGCTAGAACTGCCTGCACGGCAGCTTCGCAACCTGCTCTAGAGAAGATGAAGAAGATTGCAGGAAGCAAGTCTGCTTCATCAAGTAAGTCGATAATCTCAGGCTTACTTGCTTTATAGATTCTGGCTAGATTTCGATCAGGGAAGCCTTGATGCCCACGTCTTCCACGTATTGGCCTATTGGTTGGTTGACGTAACTTATTGGCATGTCTTTGCACTAAGTCAACATTGACTCGCAACTCCTTGTCTGAATCATCAAACAGAGGAATAAGTTCATCTCCAAAAAGAACATGTTGATTGAGAGGAACTGGTCTAACTTCAGAGACTATGACTGTGGTGCCGCCTCTGATCTCATCAAGCCAAGCGCCAAACTCTTCAGCATTAGAAACTGTTGCACTTAGTGAAACTACCTTCACATCTTTAGGTAGATGAAGGATTACTTCTTCCCATACCGCTCCCCTGAATCTATCGGCCAGATAATGAACCTCATCCATCACGACAAAACCCAAGCTAATCAAAGAGTTTGAGTTGGCATAAATCATGTTGCGAAGGACTTCAGTAGTCATAACCAAAATCTGGGCGTCGGCATTGATGTTGGTATCTCCAGTTAGCAGACCAACTCGATCTGCCCCGTATCTTGCCTTTAGCTCCGAGTACTTTTGGTTACTTAGAGCTTTGATAGGTGTTGTGTAGAAAACCTTTAGTTCTTTTTCAACTGCTAGGTGAATAGCAAACTCTCCTACGATAGTTTTACCTGCGCCAGTAGGAGCAGCAACTAGGACACCTTGACCTTCGGCTAATGCAAGGCAGGCCTTCTCTTGGAAATCATCGAGTGGGAACTTTAGAAGATTTTTGAAGCTTTCGAGACTGGGATTTAGTTTGTTCTTCTTGGAACGAGCAAATCTCTCGGCAGGTGTCAGTTCGTCTTCCATCAGGAGATGGAATCTGGTTTATAGTCAGCTGCTAGATCTGTTTCAGCAAGCAGAGTCTTGTTCTTTCTAGCCTTTCGCTTATCGTTCAGTATTGCGATACCAGCTGCTAGGTA
>JBIJAB010000071.1:0-4959 GCA_044345975.1 Rhodoluna sp. | reverse complement strand
GCAATTCAGTCTGTTGAAGCATTCGTAAGGCAAGTAATTGGCTGGCGCGAATACATCAATGGCATGTATTGGTTCCTAGGTTACGAATACAGAGAAGCCAATGCTCTGAAAGCAAATAGAACACTGCTCACGGTGTTCAAGAACTCTCAAGCAACAAAGATGAACTGCGTTCAAGGTGTTGTTGCAGACATAGAAAAGAGGGCTTGGACCCATCACATTCCAAGACTCATGATTCTAAGTAACCTTGCTTTGATCACAGGAGTGAATCCTCAGGAGTTCCTGGATTGGATGCGAGAGAACTTCATTGACGCATCCGAGTGGGTAATGGTTCCCAACATCATCGGTATGGGGACTTACGCTGATGGCGGCAAGCTGATGACCAAGCCATATCCAGCCGGTGGCGCATACATTTCTCGCATGACTGAGTTCTGTAAATCATGTGTCTACGATCCTAAGAAGCGATCAGGTGATGACGCTTGTCCTTTCTCAACTCTTTACTGGGACTTCTTAGATAGACACAGAGAAACCTTCAAGATGAATCACCGAATGGCTCAGCAGCTCAAAGGTTTAGATCGTTTATCCGACCTAGATGAACTGCGAGATAGAGCCAAGACAGTTATAAAGGGCTTAGATAAAGGCATCATCTAGAACTAAATCTGTTAGAAGCGTAGACTTGGGGTATGCAAGCAAAGCCTCTCCTGATCTTTGATGGTGACTGTGGCTTTTGTACGACAGCAACTAATTTCATTCTCAAACACACTTCAACTCCTATTGATGCAACACCTTTTCAGTTCATAGATCCATCAGTTCATGGACTAACTCTTGAGCAAGTAACAGCCAAGGTTTATCTAGTAGTTGATGGCAAGAACTATGCAGGGCATGAAGCCTTTGCAAATCTGTTCAAGATTCAGAACAACATACTGCTGAGAGCTATTGGCAACGTAATTCTTATTCCACCTTTTGTTTGGCTTGCTAGACCTGGGTATGCACTAGTTGCTAAGTATCGACAGAAGCTACCTGGTGGAACTCCTGCTTGCAAGATGCCAAGATAAATTCCAATAGAAATGGGGGCTTTAGTCGGTATGGATACAGTTACAGCATGAAACTCTTTGTAAAGGTCCTGATTTCTTCATTCGTATTGTTCGCTTTCGCACCAATCAGTTCGAGTTCAGCAGATGTCAATGACTTCTCCTTTGAGAGCTTTGATGCAACCTATGAGATTTCAGTAAATGAAGCTGAAGACAAAAGACCAGAAATGATTGTCACTGAAAAGTTGGTTGCAGTCTTTCCAATGGTTGAACAGAACCGGGGCATTAGAAGAAGCATCCCTCTCAAGAGTTACCAACTCTTCCCAGGCCAAATCGAAGTTGTGTCTGTTACAGATGAAAAGGGTAAGGCGAGAGAATACGAAGAGAGCACAGACGAAGAGTTTCTGCATCTGGCAATCAAATCAAGCGATAACTCTTATGTCTTTGGAAAACAAACCTATGTAATCAAATACAAGCAGAACTGGATCCTAAGTAGCTTTGAGAGCAGAGGAAGCGAGAGGACAACCGAGTTTTACTGGGACATAAACGGTAATGGCTGGTTACAAAACTTCGGTCGAGTGACTGCAACAGTAATTCTTGATCAAGCCCTTAGCCAGAACGTAATCCCTAAATCTGCGAGTTGCTATGAAGGGCCCTTGGGTTCAGTTAGATATTGCAAGGTCGCTCAACCAAAAGAGAATACTTATGTGTTTACTTCAACTGACCTAAAAGCAGGTGAGACACAAACAGTCGCTATTGGATTTAACCCAGGTGCCGCAAATGCTGATGGACCTAAGGCAGTGGACAGCCCTAGCTTCCTTGGGTTCCTGCTGAGTCTTCTTATGCTCGTGGCAATTCTTATATGGGCTATCTACTATCGGGTAACCCAACTGAAGAACCTGGGCAAGGCATCAATCATCGTGCCTCAGTATCAGCCACCTAAATCACCTGACCTAGCTGTCTCGGCACTTGTGGCTAGAAAATCTGCTCACCTCAATCAGGCAAGTGTTATTGAGTTGGCCATCAAAAAACTAATTGAGATTGAAAAAGTTGCTGAGTCAAAGAAAGACGTTTTCATACTTAGAAGGACAAGTCAGCAAGTCACAAACCCTAACCATGTTGAATTGCTAACTGCACTGGGGCTTTCCAAAGCTGGCGAAGAAGTCAATCTTTCAGGAGACATGGATGCGGCTGAACAGGCGGCACTTGCCAAGAGGCTGTTAGCTGTGAAGAGCAAGTACACGCGCCAGGTTAACTCCGGTGGATATTTCAAGAAGCGGGCTCTAGGAATTCCTGCTCTAGTTTTCGTTGGAGCGCTGATAACCCTCATTGCGCACATCGTATTTGCACTAGGGCTAGCTGCAGACAGTACCTATGATGTTTCGGCTGTACCAGTGCTTTTGGGACTCCCTTATTTAGTGACCTACTGGATAATTTTGTCTAAGCGCGTGATGACTGCAAAGGGCGTGGAAGTAGATGTACATCTCAAAGGCATGAGAATGTATATCGAACTTGCTGAGAAAGATCGTTTGGATTTCCTTCAGTCACCTAAAGGTGCTTCGCTAAAACCTTCAGAGGTTCAAGGAAAGAGTGTGTTGAAGCTCTATGAAGAAGTTTTACCTTGGGCAATACTTCTTGGGCTTCACAAACAATGGAATGCTGTTCTAAACAATCTTTACGAAAAGGACTCAGCACCGGTCTGGTTTGTTGGCGCACCAGTATTCTCAGAGAGCTTCTCAAGCTTGGATCGGATACTTGCCCAGTCTCTGAGTGTTGATTCATCAGGGGGCTCTGGTGGCGGGGGTTCTGCAGGGGGCGGTTCTGGCGGCGGCGGCGGAAGCGGACTCTAGTTACTACTTCTTGTAAGCAAGTAGTTTTTCTAGCTCACCGAATATCTCTAGGGCTGCGGCTGTTCCTGAGCCTCTAACAATTTCTTTGCCCTGCTTGTCTCTTAGCGAGATCTCAACAGTTGAGTCCATGGTCTCTTCAACTCTTCTGTGCATATCTTTGTGAAGTGGTGCGTGAAGTAAACCACCACGGGTTCTCTCAGCCTTTAGTTCAAGAGTTCCATCTGGCCCTGTTACTGTCCAGAACACATGCTTGTCATCAACTCTTAGTTCTAATTCTTTTGCACCGTTATATGTAGTCCAGCTGTATAGCTTTCCTTCGTGCATCATCCCAATGATGAAACCTCTAAAGGATTTACCTATCCAAGGAATGATTGCACAAGATGCAATCAACGATGTTTCTTTGTTGAAATCAAAGTGATTGGTTTGCATCCAGATATATCCAGAAGGGAATCCTTTACCCCAATCTGTTTCGATGTATCCCTTACCTTCAGAAAAAGATGCTTGTTTGCCTTCAACTTCTAGAGTTCCTTCTAGTTGATGACCGAAACTCACAATGCCGTGGAAGCATTCCATGAATGGAACTAGACCATACCAACCCATGATCCCAGGGCTGGCTAGGGTTACCGGCCATGGCTTGAAAGGAGTTGTGATATTGATGGTTCCTTTTAGTTGAGGAAGGTCAAGAACCACTTTGTCTTCACTGAAGAAGTTGTTACCTATAGAAACTTCAAACTTGTTTGATGATGCTTTGAATTCGGAGATGTCGAAGGAGTGGAACCAGCTTCGACCGGTTGAACCATCCAGTACTTGGATGAACGCTTCATCCTGACTCTGTCGCTCAGCACTATCGGCTTTATCGATGCCTTTGAAGATACCTGGGATTACTGCCCAGCGTTGAGAAAGATCAGCAGAGACGAGCTTGACATACCAGCCCTCAAAGAAAGGGCTTCCCTTGCCTTTACCGTGGAAGGCTTCAGGGTGTCTTACTCCTTCAAGGAAGGATTTAGGGCTCTGCATACTTTGATGCTATCTCCTTGGATGACTTAGGTAACCTTGAAGCATGAAACCTTTCCAACTCTCCAAAGAAGTAGCCGATGCACTTGATGCCGGTAAGCCAGTAGTAGCCCTTGAATCAACAATCATTTCCCACGGCTTACCAAGACCGCAGAACTTAGCTGCAGCTATTGAGTTTGAGACCATTCTTAGAGAACAGGGAGTAACTCCTGCAACTATTGCAATCCTTGATGGTGTTCCTCAGATTGGTTTGGATGCTAGGGGTGTTGAACGTATTGCTAACGAAGATTTAGCTAAGGCAAGCGTTAGGGATATCCCTATTCTTGCTGCTCGTCAAGAAAGCGGTGCGACTACTGTTGCAGCTACCGCTCACCTTGCATCGTTAGCTGGTATCCGAGTATTTGCCACCGGTGGTTTAGGTGGGGTGCACAGAGGGGCAAACACAACCTTCGATGAGTCTGCAGATCTATCAACTCTGGCAGTTACCCCCATCACTGTTGTCTGTGCTGGTGTGAAGTCAGTTCTGGATATTTCAGCAACCCTAGAAAGACTCGAATCACTTTCAGTGCCAGTTATTGGTTGGCAAACAAAAGAGTTCCCTGCCTTCTGGTTGAACAAATCTGGTTTACAGATTGACTGGTCACTAGATACAACAGATCAGATTGCTCAGGCAATGAAATCTCAAGATGAGCTAGGGCATAACCAGGGGATTGTTATTGCTAACCCAATTCCATTGGAGTTGCAGTGGGATCCGGCAGAACATGATCGTGTTCTTCAGATTGCATTCAAAGCAGCTGATGCTGCAGGTGTTCACGGTAAAGCTGTTACTCCTTTCCTTCTCGGCTTCATTGTTGAAGAGTCAAAGGGTAGAAGCCTTGAAGTAAATCTTGATCTTGCCAGAAACAACGTCAAGCTTGCTGGGCAGATTGCAACGTCCTGGTCGAAAGTGAACTAGTGGAAAGAGTTCTAGTTATTGGCGATGTCATTGATGACATCATTGTCGTCCCTGAAGGCCAGGTAAGAGTAAACACCGATACCAATGCACTTATTACACAAACACTTGGAGG
>JBIJAB010000006.1:0-17868 GCA_044345975.1 Rhodoluna sp. | reverse complement strand
AAACAACAACATCGTGAGGCTCAGATACCTTGCCAAGATCGTTTCTCATAAGGTCAACAATCATGAGATTCTCAGCGCGTTCTTTTTCATTGGTTCTTAGCTCTTCAATCAAACGATTATCTTCAACGTCATCGGCCGATCTCTTTCTAGTTCCCTTTATTGGTTTGCTAGAAACTAAACCTGATTCGTGAACCCTTAGGAACTGTTCTGGAGATGAACTGACAATAGACACGTCTCCAAATCTCATAAACGAAGAGTAAGGCGCAGGGTTAGCCTGACGAAGAGCCAAAAACACAGAATAAGGATTTGTTTCTGTTTCGACACTAAGTTGATTAGTTAGACACAGTTGGTAAGCATCGCCTTTGGCAATGCTCGCCTTAGCACTCTCAATTAGCTCTAGGTATTTTTGATCACTGTGTCTCGATGAGATTCTTGTAACGGGCTGAATCTTATTCTTAGAACGATAGACGGCACTCTCTCCGCCCATTAGAGCAAGTCTCAGCAGAGCGGAGTCTCTAAACAGGATGAACTCCTTCTCAGTTTCAAAAAGTCCAAGAAAGTATGCTGAGGAACTGTTGTGATCTAAAACAATTGCTCGCTCAACCACCATAAACACAGCTTCACCCTCATAGCTGTATGCACCCACTACCCCAGGTCTAAAATCAAACGGAACATCGGTCAGATCATTATCAATAGAGGCTGAGAGCTCTTCCAGGGTTTGCTTTAGTTCACTTTCAGAAACTAGGCGGCTAGCAGCCCCCATAACGCTGAAGCGGTTGTTGAGATTGTTCTCACGGTCTAGCAAGAATGCGTAGTCATCTTGGATGTGCAGAGTTATAAAGACATCGGGCATGCTTATCCGCGAGGGCAACTCGCTACAGAACAGACGCAAACCCAATAACCTAACTAGTCAACATTGAAACCAACTACTTATAGATTAGAGCCATGCAGACATACATCTTCGAAGAAGGCTCTCTTACCCTTCAAGAGAGCCATCATAAGGTTCTGGTTGCTGACTCTTACCTTGTTGAAGATGGCAAGGTTCGCTCCTACCAACTACACCTGGATAGGTTTACAAGAGGTCTGAGACAAAAAGCACCTGAACTTGAAGATTCCTTTGAACCATTCCTAAAACAAGCTCTAGCTCTGATTCCAAGAACAGGGAGATACTTCCCAAGATTTGAAATCCAGGAGGGTCCAGTCTTTGTCTTCATGCTTCGCGAAGCACCCGAGCAACTAGGTCCAGCGACTCTTTGGACTTACCCCTACCCTGATCCTCGTAAAGACCTCAGCACTAAGGGTCCCGAACTAGCTACGGGTGTTGAACTTAGATCATTAGCTCAAGCTGAAGGAGCAGATGAAGCAATACTTCTCAATGAACATGGAGAAATAAGTGAAGGAGCTCTTTCTTCATTGGTTTGGTGGCGTGGAGATGTCTTGTGTGCTCCAGGTAATGAAATACCTTGGCTTGAATCAGTTACTAGGACAGAGATATTCCAAATAGCTGAATCCATGGGTATCAAAACGAGATTCGAACATGCAATCCCAGAAGAACTAGCAGGACTTGAGCTATGGCTTCTCTCATCTCTTCAAGGAATAAGAACAGTGAAGAGCTGGATTGGTGTTAGCGATAACTTTGCTCAGGGACAAAACGTTACTTCTTTTGAAAAGCGAATGAGAATGCTGGCAAGTGCTCTGCCTTGAAGCGACTCTACCTGTCAAGATTAAAGCACCTATAGAACAAAGGACCAAAGAGTAGATGTGTGGAAGAACAGTTGTAGCCCGATCCATTGGCGAACTAGTTACTCTTTTTGATATTGATGATGTCATTGGTGAACAGCCAGGCATTACTTACAACAACCCACCATCACTTCCAGCATCAATCATTGTTGACCGAGTACTCAAAGACAATGAAGGCGAGCATGCTGGGGACCTGCGTAGACAACTTCATTCAGCTAGATGGGGTCTTGTTCCTAAGAACTCTCAAGGACCCGCAAACACTCCCCTTCATAACAACGCAAGAATAGAGACTGTTCTTCAGAAACCGACCTTCAGAAGTGCTGTCTTAAGACAACACTGCGTCATGCCAGTGTCTGGCTATTACGAATGGCAAATCAAGGAAGATGGGTCTAAGCAGCCTTTCTATATCAATGCAGGAGATCAAGGCATGCTGGCTCTTGCTGGTATCTATGACTGGTGGTTAGACCCAACCAAGAAACCAGATGACCCAACAAGATGGTTACTTTCCTTCGCAATCCTTACTAAGGATGCTGCTGAGCCATTAGCTGCTATTCATGAGAGAAACCCAATCCTGTTGTCTGAATCGTCAATGACCGAATGGCTAGACCCTGACAACCTTGAAGACCCTGAGAACACGACTCAAGATCTACTTAACGAACTTGCTAATGAATCAGATGAGATTGCAGAGCAGGTGGAGTTTTGGTCTGTAAGCACTGATGTTGGAAATGTAAGAAACAACTCAGCTAACTTGATTTCGAGCATTGATCTCTAAGGTAGTCACATAGAATTTTGTCAAGAAGTCAAAATGAAAGATTAGTCGTGGAACATTTAGAGAACCTATTCGTCAAAGCAGCAGTGATTGAGTGCAATATCTACGGAACCTTCCGAATGGTTAAGGAAGTTACAGAGTACAAAGAAGGAACAGACCTTGACCAAATATCTGCACGTGGCATCAAAGACAATGGTGTTTATCGTGAAGAGTATTTCTTTGAGGACTTAACCTCAGGCGACTGGGATCAACTAGAACTTTGGTCAAGTCTCGAAGAGGACCAAGTCAAGTTGAGCCAAATATTTGAGTCGTTAGATAGAGAAGGTATCGGATTCGCACCTAGTGAATGGCTTGAAGATAATGAACAATCAAGAAGTATGACTTGGTTTTACTCAGATTTCGAAAGGGAGACTCTGAATAACTCAAGCAACATCGCTGACTCGATTGCTTTTCTAAGGGATTATGAGCCTTCTTCTCAATTTGAAGCAAGTGTAGTTGCAGCCGCACTGAGTACTTTCGAAAAATCAGCTTGCTCACATAGTTGGGAGGGAGACTCTCAGGAATGGGAGTGCCTAGCCTGCGGCGTTAGATCTTGGTTGGATGATATTGATTAGTGATTGTCTAACTGAACTTAGGCCTGACCTAATGCAAAGACATTGAACCTATAGGGTTAGAGCATTCGATATCCAAAAGTGAACTATCCCGAGAACAACCGAGAGGTGTAAAACGTGGAAGATTTCCTAAAACAACTAGTAAGCGAAGATACCCCTGAAGCTTGGGAAAGCCTCCGCTCTCAGATGCCTTGGAACCAGGCAGGAAAAGATGATGCTGCAATCGCTGCTTTAGACATTGACTCAGTCGACATCGACCTGGATGATCCAGAAGCACTGAGCCAAGCTGTATCTGAAAGTAAAGTCTGGATGGAGTTTTATGTGGACCCTTCTCTCACTATTGGTTCTGGTTTCATTCCTTACATTTTGAACTGCCAGCAGATTATTTGTCTAACACCAGATTCCTTGCCACTATCATCTCCTGAAGTTTTAGTCGCGGAAAAGGCAAAACCTGCTGAAATAGAAGGATCTGCAATTTCATTCTTGGTGGTCGCCTGTCCTAGGTGCCACCTTATGTCCACCAAGGGAGACGAGGACATCGAGTTTGAACCCGACGAAGACCTTATTGATTCAAACTGCATCGCCTGCCATGGCTCTGGTGAATGGGAATACGAGCTGCTGTGAGTTTTCTTCTTGGATCTTGTGGCTTCTAAAAGATATTGAAGGACCAGATTCTTACTCTTAAACGAACCTTTTACCGCACGAACTCGTTTCAGGGCTTTTATTCTGTTCTGTTTTGCTTACCTCATAGCCCTCAGGAGATTAGTTCCATTGAGCGATGTTTATCCACTGTTAGGCTGAACCAAATCACCCAATAAAGGATTTGCCTGTAATGAAGACCATGTTGAAATCAGTTCTATCCATATCACTAGCATCTGTTTTACTAGGCTCGAGCATCTCGCCTTCCACAGGATCACAGCTACCCACTGAAAACACTTCAACGGTATCGACTGTAAGCCAAGAGATTACCGCTTACCTTGCAAATACTGTTACATACACAACAGCAGAGGTAGCTAGTAGAAATACGAGAACTAACTGCTGGACTATCGTTAGCGGCAGTGTCTACAACCTAACCTCTTACATAAACTCTCACCCAGGTGGAGTTACTTCAATCTCGCAACTTTGTGGAAAAGATGGAACAGCAACATTCAATGGTCAACACATGGGAGATTCAACCCCAATCTCAAGACTTGCGAGCCTCAAGATTGGAACACACATTGCTAACGCAACTTCATGTAGTTCTGGCTCGTACCTAGAGAACTCAACTAAGCGTTGTGTTCTTGCTCCTATTGGTTACTTTGTAACTGCTTCTTCTGCTTCTGCTGGACAGACATTTGCTAACCCTTGTCCCCTAGGCTCATTTACTTCTAATCAAGGCTCTGCTGAGTGCCAGCTGGCTCCTATTGGTTTCTACATTGATCTAATCGCGCAGTCTTCCGCTAAAGCTTGTCCTGAAGGTCAAACAACAGATGAAATAGGCTCGGATTCAATAGAAGCTTGTTACACACCTTCTGTCTTCATTGACTGTGAGCCAGGTTCTTACTTCAGTTACGAGAGCCTTGATTGCGTTCTTGCACCAGCAGGAAGCTTTGTTAGTTCTGTTGGCGAGAGAGAAGCAACTCCTTGTTCAGTTGGAACCTTCACAAACATAGAAGGTTCAATTGAGTGTCAACTTGCTCCCCCTGGTTTCTTCATAGACCAAGAAGGATCTACTGAAGCCACTCCTTGCCCAGTTGGTACCTACTCCCCTGACTCTGGAGCAGAGACCTGCATAGATGCTCCAATAGGTTTCTATGTTGCACAAGAGCAGCAAATAAATGCAACAGCCTGTCCTGAAGGTCAGGTCACTGATGCAGCAGGTGCAACATCAATCCAAGACTGTTACACACCCCAAGAGTTCATCGAGTGTGATCCAGGTTACTTCTTCAGCGATAGATCTGGTGAATGTCTTCCAGCTCCAGCCGGTTCTTATGTTGATTTTGCAGGTGCAACATCTGCAACCAAGTGTGCTCCAGGAACATACTCTTCAGTATTGGCATCTCTTGTGTGCGAACTAGCTCCCTTCGGTCACTTCACGGCTAACGAAGGCTCAGTTCAACCAACTCCTTGCCAACCAGGTTCGCTATCTGCTGATGAAGGTGCTTATGAGTGTGAACTAGCACCAGCTGGATACTTCACATCAGAAATTGCTTCAGCCAACGCTTTACCTTGTCCACAAGGTTTCTTCTCTGCAAACGCAGGCTCAACAGAATGCACACCTGCACCAGCTGGCTATTCAGTTCCTGAGGAAGGCTCAAGTCAAGCTACGCCATGTGAACCAGGATCGTTCTCAACAGAGGCAGGCTCAACTGAATGTGAACTAGCACCAGCTGGCTACTATGCATCCACGTCAGCTTCAACAGAAGCAGTTCCATGTTCCAAAGGTTTCTTTGCCGCCAACGAAGGTTCAATTGCCTGCATGAAGGCTCCAAGAGGCTTCTATGTCTCAACAGTGGCAGCAACCAAAGCAACCATGTGCTCTAAAGGTTTAACAACAGCCTCAACCGGGGCAACCTCGTCTACTTCTTGTTACAAGCCAATAGTTCAAGTTCTAACCGGATTCAAAGCTCCTAAAGCTCTAAAGTTCGGTGCTAAGGCCAACCTGGTTGCAACAACAACTGCCAAGGCCGTTACCAAGTTCAAAACAACTGGTCCTTGTTCAGCCAAGATTTTTACTGTGACGACAAAGGTCAAAGGAAAGAAAGTATCGAGCAAAGTTCTCTCAGTTACCGCAGGTAAAACAGCAGGAACATGCAAGATAGTTCAAACCTCTGCTGAACTAGGCAAATACGCAGCCCTTACAAAGAGCACAAGCATAAAGATCAGTAGGACTGGTAAGTAGAAGCGTTCTGGTAACTATTGTCATGAACTTCATCAGTTGTCGTTCGGCTACAATAAGGCTAAAACGGTTTGGAGTGAAAGATGACTAGCCAGGTAGTTCTAGCAAATAGTTTTGGGATTGCAATCGCATCCGATAGCGCAGTCAGCACAAGTGATCGTGTGCAAAATGGGGTTGAAAAAATACTACCTCTTCCTGAGCCACATAAACTCGCCATCGTTTTGTCGAATTCAGCTCACTTTATGGGTGCTCCTTGGGAGGGCATCATCTCTAAGTGGTCAAAAACTCTTCCTCATCAGCTTGAGTCGCTGGAAGCATACTTGGCTAGTTTGAAAAACTGGTTAGAGACAAGCTTGAGTTCGGTAGACAGTGTCAAGAACAGAGCTGATGATTTGGTTCATTATGCTATTGGGCAAACAGCTCAGAATCTTTACTGGCTCAGAATCTTGCCTTTTCTGCATGACCGATTAGAAGATAAATTGAGCTCTGAGGAATGGGGCTACATTAACTCTGGTAGACCATCTGAAGCTCTTGTTGAAAAAATCTCTCAACTTCTTCCTTTTGATGATTTCGCCGAACTTACTGATTCTCTCGATTTATCTAGTCAAAAAACTTGGAATAACCTCGAAGAGAACATAGGAGATCACTACAGTCAGGTTGTCGCCCATTATGTGGAAAAGCTTCTGGCTGATCCAGGCAATAGGTTGGAATCAATCTATCTGCCAAGTTGGCCGCACGCGACTAATCTAGCTCCGTACGTTCTAGAAAATGCCGTGTTGGACCTAGCTTGGCTAAACCCAGAATTTGAGTCTGTGCTTTGCTTTGCTGGCTATGGAGAGCATGATCTGCTTCCATCTACATTGAAGGTCGCAACCTATGCCATGTTTGAAGGCTTGGCTCAACTGTCCAAACATTCATATGTGCCACCTGCCGAAAAACCTCATTACCATTTACTGGGTCAAATCGATGCCCTTGAAAATCTCCTGTATGGGTACGACAAAACCATGGTCGAAGCGTTCATGGATGCAGAGCGAAGAATGCAAGAATTAAAGGACTTAGTGCCAGCTGAATCGACACGCCTCAGACTAGACCTTCAGAGTAAAGTCGACAACTCAGACGCGTATAAAAAGATCCAAGAACGGGATAAAGACGAAGATTTACTGAACCTGATACGTTCTTCCCCGCTCAAGAATCTTGGAGTGTTTGCTGGCTCGCTAGTTTCTGTACAAGCTGCATTCGCAACAATAACTCAACCGAATCCTTCTGTTGGCGGATCTATAGATATCGCGACTGTGAATCTAACCTCTGGCTTCCGATGGATACGACACGAGGGTTAGGCAGCTAGAAGCTCATACTGTTCCCTTTTAGCCTTCTATCCAAAATCAATCACTCAGTAACTAAAATGAATCACAACAAGTGATTAGGAGCGTCATGGAAGATTTGACATTTATCGATGAGAACGGCGACGAGCAGTTTGTTTCCGGTGCCGAACTATTGGAATGGATTACAAACTACCTCGAAGACGAAGACCGCCAAAATGAGATGACCATGGCAACCAATCCTGCTCATGGCATGAAAATAATGCGGGGGCAAGACTGCGATGAGATGCGTGGGGCTGAAGGAGAATTTGGGCTGGTAGAAACTAACCCGATTCCAGTAAACGGCTCACTCGGCCAACAGATCTATCTGTCGAAGTTGAGAACCTCATCGGGTTCAAGATTACTTTTTCAAAGAATCGGCTCGACAGGAAACCATGTTGGCATGGTCGATGTTTACGAAGTCATTAGTTTTGACGGAAAGTTTCATGGTGAATTATTCCTAGAGCTATACAACAAGAGAAGATCCCGCAAAGCACCAAAAGGTTTCAAACTTGCTGAAGGCTTTTCACCAATAACAGGTGACCACGTTCGTATCCCTGGCTTTCCAGAAGGCTATAGAGAACACGTCTACAACAGAATTCACGACCGAATCCTTCAGAGAGCATTTGAAGATCCAGAAGTTATTGAGCGAGCAGTAATGAAGTTACTAGCAGGAAATTAGATTCGACTGGAATCTGGGGCCTTTCTCTGGTTTCTCCTGTAATACGTCCTCAATTTGCAATGTCAGACCAAACCTATAAACTCTAATATCCGAACAGATGTTCGGATATGTTTGGAGGGTCTTTTGAGGCTTTCCTAGGGAAAATAGGGATTTAGGGATGCTTCGTATTGATGAGCCTGTTGTTGTTCTAGTGGATCAGGAAGGCTCTCCTATCTGCTTCAGATGGCAGGAAAAAGACTATTTAGTTGGTTCTAGACCAGTTAGATGGTTCGCCAGGACTCAATGGTGGATAGGTGAAAGAGCTCAAAGAGGTATAGGGTCGGGTGCTCTCGAGGTTGAAATGTGGCGATTTATCGCCTCTCCTGCAGATGCCCAAGGTTCTTACTTTGAACTGCTTCACAACTCCGCTTCTAGCAGCTGGAAGCTGCTAAGAAGATTTGAGTGATGACTGTTTCTATGAAGTCTTACCCAGTCTGTATTCAATCGCTTCCTTCAAACCAGCAGTGCCTGATTCTAATAGGAATGCTCTTGCTTTCTCATCTGTGCCATCATGCAAAGTCATGCATATTAGTAAGTGATGAGCAATTTCCTTCAAGTAAGGATGAGCTAAAGAAGTAGTTATGTTGGTAGCTAAATGAATCTGCTGATCTGGATTTAGATCTTCGAAGCGGACACCTGTCCAAGATACGTCCCCTGTAACTTGAACGTCAAAATCAAAATCAGTTTCGCCAAAGCAATCGCACTCAAGTAGGTACTTGCCTACAGCATCAAAGTCTAGAATTTCCAGATCGCCATCGCTAACTCCCAGTGCTGCTGCATATCCCAGACCTGCTGCACCTACTTCAGAGTCTTCAAGAAGGTATTCTGCACCATCTCGAAAATACTCCTCCGCCCTTTGGCCTGCTACATCAATTGCCCATCCGAAATCCAAGTCAGGTTCTCTTGAAATCCAATCCACGTCGAAACCATTTACCAATGAACTTGCGAGGCTTTCGTCCAGGTTAAAGTCAGACACGAAATTGAAATGTGCATTTATCTGGTCACCGAAATAAGAATCTTCGACGTAGGATAAGGTGACATCCTCTTGCAGGCAGAGATCGTGCCACATTGTCTCAATCAAACTGTCTGCTACTGCTAAAACTTGCCTAAAAGCAGAATCCTGTGGTAAGGATTGAGAAATCAGTTCTTCTGAAAAGCTATTTACTTCAGAGATTTCATACCGCTTGGACCAGTAAAAGTCAGAGTCGATATATGACCACTTAGGCGATAAACCATCTAGCCAAGTTCTAAATTCTTCGTCTATGTTTGGGTTGTGAAGCATGGATGCGTAAACATTTGTAAAGCCCTGGCTTCGACTGTGCGTCTTGAAACCACCTTCGGTAACCATTTCTCGGAGAATCTCGACAGTGGTGTGCTCGCTTTTAGCGATGTTCTCTATGATCGAAGGGTTTGCTAAGTATTGACGCCATTCTTTGGACTCTTCAGTGCTGGAAGGCTTCCAGTTAAAGTCTTGATTGCTTGTAGTCATTGTCAAATCCTCAATCTAGCTATCCGAAAGAAGTGCCAAGAGACGATCTCTTGCTTCCTCGACCTTTTTTATTCCAGATTCCGTCAATTTCACTTCGCTTCGGGCTTGAAGTTCGGCGTAATGAAGCCCAAGTAATAACCCAAAGGACTCATCTTCATCCAAACCTGCAAGTTTGTCCCGCTCAATAGCAGACTTCCACAGCTCAGCCAACGGTTGACTTTCTTCAGTACCTGACATGATTCCCTATCGACATTCTCATTCTTTAAACACCTTCGGTGCCTTTACCCCTCAATCTTAGGTAACAGATTCATGGATGTTGTGTATTTTCAATGTTTAATGGCTATCGCAGATGATTCTAAGTGCCCATTTGAAATAGACCTTAATCAACTTCAATCTTCATAGAGACTGTTGTCTATCTCGGAAGAAAGCCAAGTGAGATTTGGGAAGCCCTTGTCACAAAAAATAAAGTTTGTTTGCCCTAGCTCTTCGAATATTAGCCCTTGAATGGCATCTATGGATGGATATTCTAGGTCTGGAAGACAAGCCATTAGTTCAAAGAGAAAAGTGCTCTCGTTTTCTCCCATGTCTGCTGGGTCTCTTACAAGAGATAAAAAATGCTCTATTTGAGCTCTTTGATTTTCGTCAGAGACTTGAGCAGTATAGGTCTTAAGCGTTGTAAAAAGTTCAGATATTTTCGCTGGATTTGTAAATTGCAGATACTCAGCCCCAACTTTAATGCCCCCTATCGAAAAACGACCCACAGTGTCTATCACTTGATTTAACTCGTTTAGGAATTCTAGAAACTTAGGCCACAGATCCTTCCAGTCTGCTACATTCCATTCAACACCGACAAAAGTTATCTGACCGTGAGAAAAATATTCAGTTCCTGATTCGCTCCAAATACTTATTTGCTCGTTACGTGAATCTACTGCAGCAGTCCATGCAGATTCTTCTTCCAGAAATCCCGCAAAATCACCGCTCAACAAGTCACTAACTCCAGGTTGATGAGTCTTTAGGAAATCTACTGTTTCTTGAACCGTGTCAGTCAAGTACTCCCAAGAAAATGGTGTGCCTCCGTCATTAATCTGATCAGCCACTACCTCTTCTATATCCTGAGTGAAAGTGAGTGATATTTCTACAGTTGACGATTTTTGAGAATCTATGTCCATTAGCGAGCCTCTTTCGGAGTCCTTAGATGTTCCAATTCTTCCCAGTTCGCAACATTTATCAAGCTGGCTAGGTTCCTGTTCTCTTCTGCTGGTCTTTTGCTTTACTGAATTTGCAATGTCTCACCAGCCCTATAAACTCATATATCCGAACATATGTTCGGATAACTGTTTTAGGGTATTTCATGGACTTTACACACCTTCACGTAGCCTCTGGCTTCTCTGCTCACTATGGGGTCAATAGGCCTGAGCTATTGGTTGAGGCAGCTAGGGATCTAGGGTTTACTGCTTTAGGTCTTACCGATAGGGATGGGCTTTATGGGGCTATTAAACACATTGGTGCTTGTTTGCAGGTGGGCATCTCCCCCGTTGTTGGAGTTGATCTTCCTGTTTTAGATGTTGATGGTTCTTCTTTAGGCAGGGTGGTTGTTCTAGCTCATGGCGGTAACCAGGGTTTAGGGTGGGCTTCTTTATGTGCTGTTGTTAGTGCTGCTCATGCCAAGAGCAAGAAGGTTTCTTTTGGTATACAAAGAAGCCTTCTTGCTTCTCTTGTCGGTTCTAACTGCACAGTGTTGTTGGGTGCTGATACTGATGTTGGTAAAGCAACTTTAGGTAGATCTAAGAATGCTGCTGTTAAGGCTTTGAACGGTTGGGTTTCTCTATTTCCTAATCCAGGCACACTAGGTGTTGAGATTGTTTCACTGCTGACTGAGCCAGGTAAGTTGCTTTCTTCTGATCAAGCATCAAGGATGCTTGAACTAGCAGATGCTCTCGGTGTTCCTGCTGTTCTTACTAACTCAGTTAGATACATCAATCCTGATGATGCTATTACTGCAGACATTCTGGATGCTGCAAGGTTTCTAGAACCCCTAGGTAAGTTTGAGCCTCAACCTAATGCACAGGCGTATTTGAAGTCTTCCAAACAAATGCTTTCAGTCGCTACTGAAATAGCTGGAACTAAGCGAGCGAAGCAGCTTCTTAGAGATACTTCTTTGCTTGCTGATATTTGTCGGTTAGATCCTGTTTCGGATTGTGGTTGGGGTAAAGCTAAGACTCCTGAGAAAGAAGCTCTAGGGATTGAAGGTAATCCTTTTGAGGTCTTGTTTCAGAAGGTTCAGTCAGGAGTGAACTGGAGATATGGTTCTTTCAAGGGTAAAGAACTAGCAAAGATTCAACATCGACTGAATCAAGAGTTGATAACTATCAACAAGTTAGGTTTTGCTACCTACTTCCTAACTGTTGCTGATGTTGCCCAGATGATTAGAGACATGAATATCCGCATTGCTGCCAGAGGCAGCGGTGCGGGCTCCCTAGTGAACTACCTCCTTGGTAGCTCAAGTGTTGACCCTGTTGAACATGATCTTTTGTTTGAGAGATTCTTATCTGTTGAGAGGTCTTCGTTACCGGACATAGACATAGATGTTGAATCAGCTAGAAGACACGACATCTATCGGGCTATCTTCAAGAGATACGGCTCTAAGCGGGTTACTTTGCTTTCTATGCAGTCCACATACCGTGGACGTGGAGCTATGCGTGATAGCGCATTAGCTCTTGGTATTGACCCTGACCAGGTTGATGACATTGCTTCGAACATGTGGCGCTTTAGTGCTTCTAGTTTCCGTAATGCGTTGAAGGTAAAACCTGAACTCGCTGCTTTTGCTGAAGAGGTTGAAAAAGACAGGGTTATGAACCTTTTGGTAGATATGACTGAAAGGTTGGATCGAATCCCAAGACACATCTCTATGCATCCTTGTGGCGTTATCTTGGGAGATCTAACTCTTCCCACTCTCACTCCAGTTGAACCTAGTGGCATGGGGTTACCGATGAGTCAGTTTGATAAAGACGATATGGACCCGATGGGATTACTGAAGCTAGATGTTCTAGGTGTTCGCATGCAGTCCACCATGGCTTATGCAGTTAGTGAAATAAAGAGAGTTAGAGGCATTGACTTTGATTTAGACAGGATTCCAAAAGATGACCCAGCTACCTTCAAAGCCATTAGAACAACTAATACCTTAGGTGTCTTTCAGATTGAATCCCCTGGACAAAGAGAACTAACCGGAAAGCATCAACCAACTGAGTTCAATGACCTAACTATTCAGATCTCCTTGTTTAGACCAGGACCTATGAAGGGCAACATGATTGCTCCTTATCTAGATAGAAGACATGGCTTTGCTAAAGCTGAATACATCCACCCAGACCTAAAGCCAATCCTTAGTGAAACCTACGGGGTTGTTATCTTCCATGAGCATGTTCTTCGAATCCTTCACACGATGACCGGCTGCGGTCTAGCTAGAGCAGATGAATACCGAAGGTCTTTAGAAAAGCCAGGCACTAAAGAGCAAATAGAGAAGTTCTTTAGAACAGCTGCCACTAAGAAGGGTTACTCCAAGGAAGTAATAGACAAGGTTTGGCAGATCCTGGAAGGCTTCGGCTCCTTTGGGTTCTGCAAGGCCCACGGTGCTGCTTTTGCTATGCCCACCTATCAATCAGCTTGGCTGAAGACACACTTTCCTGCTGAGTTCTTGGCAGGTTTACTTACCCATGATCCAGGCATGTATCCAAGAAGACTGCTGGTTACTGAAGCTAGAAGACTTGGGGTTAAGTTGTTGCCGATAGATATCAACAGATCAAGTAAAGAGTTTCATGTTGAAAGACTTAGCTCAAGTGAAACTGCTATTCGAATGTCTTTCGTTGACCTGCAGGGCATTAGCGATACAGAGGTCACTAGGTTTATTGCTAATCAGCCTTATGAAAACCTAACTGACTTCTACCTAAGAGCTAAACCAACTAGAAGAAGCTTTGAAAGGTTAGCTCTTATTGGTGCTTTTGATGAACTAAGCAAATCATCAACTGAACCAATAACTAGAGGCGATATCCTTGCTCGAGTAAAAGAGCTAAACGCAATCAAGGTAAGACCTGTTGAAGAGAATGATGATTCTCTATTCTTTGGCACTTGGGCTGAGGTTTTACCTCAGGGCAATCCCGAACCAAGCGTTGATGACAAGGTGAATACAGAGATGTCTTTATTGGGTATGGATATAACCCAACATGCCTTAGAGAAGTACCGACCAATGCTCGATGAACTAGGTGTTGTTTATGCCAGTGAACTAAACACCATAAGAAATAAAACCAATGTCTTGGTAGCTGGTGTTCGAGTGGCAACTCAAACTCCCCCGATGAGATCAGGTAAAAGAGTTGTCTTCATCTCTTTAGATGATGGTTCTGGTTGTTCTGATTCGACCTTCTTTGATGAAGCTCAACAGAAGTGTTCTCATCTACTGTTCAATACCCAGCTCATGCTTATTGGCGGCAAGGTTAGAAGAACAGGCATCAAGGGTGTCTCGGTAATGGCTGAGAATGCTTGGCGTTTAGATGAGCTATGGAATGAATGGCTAGCTAAAAAGAAAAAGGCACCTGATCTCTCAGATGCCTTTTTCTAGAGTTCTTATTTACTCTCTATTGAAGATAGATAGCAGTCTTAGGATCTCGATGTATAGCCAAATCATGGTCACTAGAAGACCGAATGAAGCTTTCCATTCGTATTCTCTAGGAAGACCGTTAGCAGCTCCCTGCGAGATGTCTTCAAAGTCCAGGTTTAGCGTGAAGGCAGCTAGACCAACACCAACTAGACCCGCTAACCAAGCAAATGGCGTGCTGTAGATACCAGAGCTGCCAGTGAATAGACCAACTAGAAGGTTCACAACAGCAAAACCTGCGTAGCCGATTATGGCGAAGGTCATTACTCGAGTGAATCTTGCAGTTACCTTGATCCAACCCATTGAATAAGCGGTAAACATCGCTCCTGCGGTGGTTAGAGTTCCGATAACAGCGTTGATAACGATGCCTGGGTAAGCAGCTTCAAAGAAAGATGAAATGCTACCGATGAATACACCCTGTACTACGGCATAGGCCATTACAGCTGCCGGACGGATCTTCTTAGAAAAGCTAATCCAAAGTGCTAGACCGACACCAACCAACGCTGCTGGAAGCATTAGGCCTTGAACTGCTGGAACGTTCCAAGCAACAAAGGCACCTGCTAGTAGTAGTGAGAACAGACCAAGAATCTTGATTCCTGTTCCACCGATAGTCATCTTCTCTGAGCTGACGATTGCATCAAACTGTGCGTCGACTTCCGCTTGATTCTGACGAATCGTGTCTGGAAGCATACGGTTCATTACTGGGTTATGTGAATTCATATCTCTATCCTAGTTTTCTTGTGTTCTCTTATGGGTTTTAGTTAGCTTTTTCAGCGAATTCCAAGAGTATTGCTGGGGTACCTGAAGCTCCGACCCTTGAGGCCCCTGCTTCTGCCATGTCAATAAGTGCATCTAAGGTCCTTACTCCCCCAGAAGCTTTCACTCCTAGACGATCGCCAACTGTTGCTCTCATAGTCTTGATAACATCTGTGGTGGCTCCAGAGGCAGCAAAGCCTGTTGAAGTCTTTACAAAGTCTGCTCCAGCAGCTTCGGTTAGTTCACAAGCCTTGATTACCTGAGCTTCACTCCAAAGGCAGGTTTCAAGGATTACCTTTACCTCTGCTTTAGAGTTTGTGCCCTTAGCAGCCTTGACTACCTGAGCGATGTCATCCTGAACCTGTTCGTAGTCACCCGAAGCAAAGAGCCCCAGGTTCATGACCATGTCAACTTCGATTGCTCCGAGCTTTACTGCCTCAATGGTTTCTGAGACCTTGGTTGCAGTTGTTACTGTTCCGTGAGGAAAACCAACTACTGTGCAAAGAAGGACTGATGTTCCTTCTAATGCTCTGGCTGAGTAAGCAACATCCATAGGTCTAATGCACATAGCCTTCACATCGGCTTCGATGGCAGTCTTAATGCAAATCTCTAAGTCTTGTTGAGTTGCCTCTGGCTTTAGCAGGGTGTGATCAATCAGGGCAACAATTTGTTCTTGGGTGTATCCACGGTATGTAGTCATAAAACAAGTCTAAGTTTTAGAGCTTGATAACTAATGCTGTTTCAACAGAAACAGACGTAATGCGTTCAAAACCACAGAAATACTAGAGAAAGCCATGGCGGTGCCTGCAAACATCGGTTCTAAGAGCCCCATTGCAGCCACAGGAATAAGCACAACGTTATAGCCAAAAGCCCAGACTAGGTTTTGCCTAACGTTAGCCCAGGTTCTTCTTGCCAGAGAAAGCGCATAGGGAATTGCTAACGGGTTATCGTCAACAATCGTTATGGCTGCGGCTGATTGGGCAGCATGAGTTCCTGAACCCATAGCAATACCAATATCAGCACCCGCTAACGCGGCAACATCGTTGAGACCATCGCCGACCATTGCAACTACAGACGATTCACTCTTAAGTGACCTGATTTTACTTAGCTTCTCTTCGGGCGCTACCTCGCCGAAGTACTTCTCAATGCCTAGCTCTTTAGCCACTGCAGAAACTCTTGAACTTGTATCTCCAGATAACAGGATTGGTTCGACGTTTAGAGACTTGAGTTGAGTTATCGCTTCAGCTGATTCAGTTCTTAGACCATCTGATAATGCGATTACTAGTCTTGCTTGGTTCTCCCAACTCACAACAGCGATGCTTGCTGCTCCTGCTCGCTTGATGGCGTCTTCAAGTTCTTCTCGGTTTGTGACACTTAGCGAGTTGGATCTTGTAACTGCGACGTCTTGACCGTTGACGGTTCCTGAAACTCCATAGCCAGGCATTTCTTTGACGTTAGTTGCGGTCAGAGTTAGGTCTTGAGATGCGATGGCTTTAGCCAGTGGATGAGTGGAGGATCTCTCCACAGCTGCTGCCATAGCTAAGGCCTGTTGCTTATCACTGTTACCTAGAGCAATAACCTTGGTTACTTCAAGTTGTCCTGTTGTAAGAGTTCCTGTTTTGTCTAGGACCACCTTGGTTACTTTACTTAGAAGAGAGAGAGTGTCTGGGTTTCTAATCACAATGCCTTGCTTTGCTCCCATAGAAGTAGCCACCACAAGACTCATTGGAACAGCAATGCCCAAAGCACAAGGACAAGCAATCACTAGAACAGCGATAGCGGCAGATAGCCCTTCACCTGGGTCGCCAAGAACAAAACTCCAGAACATCAGAGTAAGTATTGATAAAACAATCACGGCTGGAACAAACACTGCAGAGATACGGTCTGTTATTGAACCTATCTTTGTTTTCTGAGCAGTAGCTTCTCTAACTAGGTCTGCTATTTGAGCGATTCGACTAGACGAGCTCACAGCAGTTGTTTGAATGAGCAAAGCCGAACCTACGTTGAGTGATCCTGCAGATACTTTGCTCTGCGGCAGAACTTCGACTGGGAGAGATTCACCCGTGATTAGCGAGTTATCTACCTGACCGAGCCCTTCAACAACTAAGCCATCAACTGGGATTCTTTGGCCAGTTGCAACTACAACTAAATCTCCAAGGACTACCTGATTAGTGGGAACCTCTTCCTGGCTAGCACCTTTTCTAACTACTGCTGTTTCAGGAATCGCACTTAGCAATGCCTTCACTGAATCAGTTGCTGATCTTCTGGTTCTAACTTCTAGCCATCTACCAAACAGAACGACGGTAGGAATAACTGCCGCTACCTCGAAGTAGACCTCGTGGTTGTTGGTAAAGACTTGGCTAACGCTATATAGATAGGAAACTAGAACACCTAGAGAGACAAGTGTGTCCATGGTTGCTGTCTTTAGCTTTAGGTTCTTGAATGCTGCCTCATGGAAGGGCCAAGCAACCCAGGTTGCGATTGGAAGTGTGAGAAGGGCAGCAATAACGGTCCAGTCATCTGGCCACAGTTCGTGAATCATACTGATCACAGCAACTGGTAGTGCTATTAGAAACCCAACAACCAAGCGCCAAATCATATGAGTTAGTCGCCCGCGATCATTACCAACTTCATAACCAGCTTCTCTAACTGCTAGAACTAGTTGATCTCTTGAGACCTCTGCCCCAGATGTGACGTGTGCGGTTTCACTGGCGAAATCAACGTATGCGTTGACGCCAGGAACTTTATTCAGGGTTTTTTCAACTCGACGTGCACAAGCTGTGCAAGTCATCCCCTGAATATCAAGTTCTAACTTAATTTGTAGCCAGCCTCTTCAACTGCTGCAGTTACCTGAGATTCGTCAACACTTTCGTCGACAGATAGTGATGCTGTGCCATCGGC
>JBIJAB010000070.1:0-4995 GCA_044345975.1 Rhodoluna sp. | reverse complement strand
CTTTCAGCAACCGAATCAAACATGGCTGCGACTTCTGCCGGCTTTTTGGCCATATCTGCTTTATTCACTAGCCAAGTCTAATCTTTGGCTGGATGAGTATCTACTGCCCTGAGGTGGAAAGATACATCCTCTTTCGTCTTCTGCTTCTAAAGGTGCTAACGCTAGTCAATGCCAGTAGCACTAGAGCGGCAGCTCCAAGTCCAAGTCCAAAAATCCTTGCTCCATCCATGAACTCATCGGCTGGTGTTCTAGTGCTTTGATCAATGGATTGGATTGGGATGGGTGCATGTCTGTAAGGGTCAAGCGTTGACTTTTGGTCTTGGCTTACCAAGCCCAGTTTCTCAAGAGCAGTATCTAACTCTGGAGACTTGTCCCATTTATAGACCTGCCCTGATGGATCGGTTGGCAATACGAAGATGTTTGGGTCTGATGCCTGACCCATCCTAATGACCACTGGTGGAATCAAGACACCTGAATGATCTTCATGACCATGCTCGATTTCCGAGTGCATGTTCTCGATTTCTTGTTCTTCATTCAGGAAGCCATAAATGTCAACAATGTCAGGATCTGGCTCGCTTTCGATACCAAAAGAGGCGACGGGAACTGACAATCCAGTTAGGAGTAATGCGGTGGCTACGGTATTTAGAACTTTACGCACTTCGGACTCCTCTCCCTGTTTTAGACTTCAAGTGACCTGTCTTTAGGATATCCCAGTAAAAAGAGAGTCTTTAAGGCTCGCTGAGGATTTCACAGAAAACGTACAGAACAAGGTTTGGAAAGATTTAGTTGACTCTCACAGTGCACTCAAGGCTGATAGCAGCCCATGAGCTAGGCCTAAACGAGGACTACTCCTTCGCAGACCTCCTAGGAACCAATAGTTCAGCGTTCATCTATGAAAAACAGGGCCTTATCGGCTGGGGTGAAGCCCTAAGACTAGAGGCAACAGGTCCTAACCGTATCCTCGAACTAGATGCCAAGTGGCGAGAAGTAGCTTCTCAAGCAGAGATCACCGATGAGGTCAATCTCTCAGGTTCTGGGCTCATCTCCTTTGGGTCGATTGCCTTCTCTGACCACAGCAAGACCACAAGTGTTCTAGTAATCCCTCAGGTAACAGTGGGTAAGCGTGATGGAGCCCTATGGCTAACAACCGTCAACATCAGTGAAGCCGATGCTCTCAAGCTCATCAACTTAGAGAGCGTCTTTACTTCTGCCCACTTTGAACCAGGACAGATTAGTTCTGAACAATACAAACTAAATGTTGATAAGGCTCTTGAGGCTATCTCTTCTAAGAACATCGAAAAGGTGGTTCTTGCTAGAGATCTCAAAGCTCAGGTATCTAAAGACTTCAACATCAATCCAGCTCTACGAAAACTTGAAAAGAAGTTCGACACTTGCTTTATTTACTCTGTTGCTGGACTATTCGGGGCAAGCCCTGAACTGTTGGTGAAGGTTTACCACTCAGAATTTAGTGCTCGCGTATTAGCTGGAACAGCAGGTCGAGGAACAGACCCTGGTGTTGATCAAGCCATTGGTTCAGCTCTCAATGAATCACCTAAGAACAGAGCAGAGCACAAATATGCAATTGATTCACTTGTTACGTCTCTAAAGGTATTCAGCGAAGAGATAACTGTTGATCAAGAACCGTTCAGTATTGCTCTGCCTAACCTTTGGCATCTAGCCAGTGATGTGAAAGCAACCTTGAACTCTGATTCAACATCTCTTCAAGTTGTTAGCGCTCTACATCCTTCAGCAGCTGTTGCTGGAACTCCTAGAGATAAAGCTCTGGAAGTTATTGAAGAAATAGAGAATGTTGATCGTGGAAGATATGCAGGACCGGTTGGCTGGCTAGGTGCCGATGGTGATGGCGTTTGGGCTATTGCTCTTAGAGGAGCTCAGTTAGACAACGGAACACTAACGGCGTTTGCTGGATGTGGAATTGTTGCTGGATCAGATCCTCAGGCAGAACTTGATGAAGCAGTTCTAAAGTTCAAACCTATTGTTGATGCGCTTAGCTAATCCAACACAACTTCAATAACAACCCTGCCAGTAATAGATAGTGCTGACTCAAACTCTTCTACGGTCTTTGGATTCACATACTGCCAACCGTAGGCATCAGCTAGTTTGCCCATGTCAACATTCTGTGGTGTTTGGAAGATCCTTTTGAACATGTTTGCTTCAACACTTTGAGCAACCTCTAGATTGCTGAAGATCTTTCCACCGTTATCGTTGGCAACAATAATCTGCAGATTCAGATCCCCATCATTAGGGTCAATGGCTAGAGAGCCAACATCATGTAAGAAGGTTAGATCACCCATGAGAGCTCTCACCTGCTTATCTGGTTCTTGAATAGCAATCCCAGTTGCAGTTGCGATAGTTCCATCAATACCTGATAGACCACGATTAGCCCAAGCCCTAACTTCTAGCCTTGGGGCACAGAAGTCTGCTTCTCTAATTAGTTGAGATGCTCCTAAGACCAAGATAGTGTTACCTGCTGGAGATTTCTCCCAGGTCTTAGCGATGATTGCATGTCTATCAAGAGAAGAACTAGTTCCAATGTGATCTGGTTCACTCATCCAAGCTTTCAACCACTCTGAACTAGAAGTTCCTTCAATCAGTTGAGTAACCTTGGTTACCTCGTTACCTATAGAGAATGAACCCATTTGCCCTTCACGGACAAAGACTTTGATGTCTTCTCTTTTTAGTAACGCAATTATTGGTCTACTAAGAGTTGGCTTGCCATAAACAATGACCTGCTCTACTTGTTCTAGTAACTCAAAGTTGTTAGCAAGAAGCGTTCTGTAGCCGATTACGGATGAGGCCAGGTGTCTAACTCCAGATGTTGGCTCTGCAAAGACAGGAAGGCTAAGGCTCTCTATTTCAGCAAGATGTGAGCCAGCATTAGCTCCAGCAACAATAACTGTTGGCTTAGTTAGGTCTAGCTTGAAAGTGCTGTAATCTGTTGCTTCCTCTGCCAAGATCTTTTCATCAGCAGCCCAAATCTTTTCCAGTATGTCTGCTGCATTAGGAGTTACTGAAGATAGTGGTTCGATGAACTGTAAGTTCAGTTGAACAGGTTGTGCTATTTTGCCCCAAGCAAGTAACACTGCTTTCTCAACTAGTTCTTTAGCAAGTGCAGGAAGATTTGGAATGTCTTCTGCTGTTGGGGCTGGAACATCAATACATTCAATGACTGCATCAGCAAAGATGCCTACCTGATTTGTAGTTTGGTTAGCACCTTTATCTCTAAGTTCCGCTGGCCTATCCGCTGTTAGCAAGATAAGTCCTAGTCCTGAGTGATGTGCTTCAAGAACAGCGGGATGAAGATTGGCAACAGCGGTTCCTGAAGTAGTGATGATGACCTGAGGTCCACCATAGACAGCTGCACCTAAAGCACTAAACCCTAAAGATCTCTCATCGATTCGAACATGAAGATTAGCTTTGCCTGCTTCAGTTACTTGTGCTGCTGCAATAGCTAATGCTTGAGATCTTGCTCCTGGTGCTAACCAGAAGTCTCTTCCCCAGGCAGCTAGTTCAGCGATTATGTGTGCTGAAAAAATCTGGGCGGGAGATTCCGTCATACTAATTGTTGTTATCTCTTCTGAAGCGATTACCTAAATCTCTAAGGAAATCAGCATCATCATCAGGTGCAACTGGTCTTGAACGTTTAGCTCCTTGACCGGAGTCGCCATCAATCGGTCTGCCAATAGTTATGTATAGAAGTCCACCGATGACTGGGATGAATAGACAAAGTAAGACCCAGACAACCTTAGGCAAAACTCGTACCTGGTTTTTGTTAGCGCTGGCCGCATAGACGGTAGTGAAAATCTGGAAGATTGCCACCGCGACGATGAGTGCTAGTTGGATTCTTGTCATGGGTCAATTCTAACCGAGCAGCAAACATAGACTTAGGCCATGAGAAATGTTTGGGTAAAGTACACAGTTATTCGACTTGGCGTTTTCATTGGCCTGTGCGTCCTATTTGGCGTACTAGGCATGCCCTGGCTTGCAACAGTGCTGTTTGCCGCCACTCTCTCATTCGCCTATTCCCTGCTTTTCCTTAGTGGGCTCCGAGACCAAATCAGCAAGCAGATCTTTGAAAAACGCAATAGTGCTCTGGGTTCCGGAGATGCAGAGAGCGACCTAGAGAACGAAATCGTAGATCTAGAAGCTCAGAGTAAAAAGCCCGTAACAGACACCGATAGCAAATAGCAGAGTCGTCAAGGTCGTTAGCTGCAAGACAAGTATCTGGTCTTTAGGCTTGGTCGCAGACACAGCCATGATGTTGATAATCAGAACCGGTAGCAACAGCAGATTCACTAGGAACACTGCAGGAGCAATAAACCAAATCGGAGCAATCAAGCTAAACGGTGCCCAGGTCAGAACAAAGAACAAACCTAAAGATATGTTCTTACCGATACGAGTTGAAAGAGTCTTCTTGCCACTCAACCGATCTGTGTCAATGTCTCTGATGTTGTTGATTAGAAGAACTGCTGTTGCGAACGAACCAATCGCCGCTCCACCCAGAATGCTCAGTATGTTCACTTCTAGTGTCTGGATGTAATCAGTTCCCACTGTTGCAACTAAACCAAAAAAGATGAAGACAATAACTTCGCCTAAACCTGCATAACCGTAAGGCTTCTTACCTCCTGTATAAAACCATGCAGCCAGAATACAAACAGCTCCAACGATCACAAACCACCACTGAGCAGTAAGAACTGTAATTACTAGACCAAAGACTCCCGCTAGAGCAAAGGAAAGGAAAGCTGCATTTCTTACTCGCTTTGGTTCAACAAAACCACCACCGGTTAGCCTGGCTGGACCAACTCTGTTGTCATCAGTTCCCCTGATGCCGTCACTGTAATCATTTGAGTAGTTCACACCTATTTGTAATAACAAAGCAACTGCTAGCGCTAACAGCACGAGACCAAGGTTGAACTTCCCTGCAAGCTCTGCTGTTCCTGCACCAACTAGGACAGGAGCAACTGCCAAAGGTAA
>JBIJAB010000069.1:0-5002 GCA_044345975.1 Rhodoluna sp. | reverse complement strand
AAGAAGGGTTCACTTGAAGGATCATGGCGAACAACTACTAGTGATGACCCGAGAGATGCTGGTCGTATCGATAGATTGTTCCGCTGGTTCATCGCAAGGCCAATCACTTTGATAGCCCTGATAGCTGTTGGTCTAACAACTCTTTATCTTGTGCTGGTGACTCTAGGTTCACCAACTACTTGGTTTGACTAGGAATTTAGAATCTTTTTGATTCTCTCCATAGAGATAGGTTCAGCTGTTCCAAGGCTCTGAGCAAACAGGCTCACTCTAAACTCTTCCAAAGCCCACCTAGCTTTGACTATCTGCTCAGGCATTCCTTCCTTCAAAGGAAGAGAACCTCCAGCGTTTTCAAACAAGAGGATTGCTTGGTTGAGTTCAATCTCCAAACGTCTATCGCGTTCAGCATCTTCTAATAGCTTCGTAGTTCTCATCTTGTTGGCCTTGAGGTAAACAGGAAGCCTGACTAGCTTTGAAAGACCCGTTGTGCTGATCAGTTTGTTTGTCATTAGTTGAGCAACGTGCTTCTTCTGGTTAGCAAGCACAAACAATAAGCCGATGTCTTGAATCTGCGAGATTGCTTTACTAGCTTCACGAGATAGTGCTGAAATCTCAACGATTAGTTTCACGCAGTTTCTGCATTCTTCAACTACTCGCAGAGACGCTTTCTTGCTTATTTCTAGTGGTGTTAAGTTCACAGAGTTTTCTTGATCTAGTTCATCTTGAATAACTGCAAGTATCACATCTTCAACAAAGGCTGCAACATTTCGGTAACCAACTGAAACTATTGCTAGCTTCTCATCTTTGCTAAGTTCTTCTGTGATTACTGCTACCGGAGATGAAACCAAAGCAGTTACTTCAGCAATTAGTTTGTTACGGGTTTTCACTGCATCAATGTTTGGGCTGAGAACTTTAGCTGTTCCAGGTTTGTGCTTAACAAAAGCAGGGTCGTACTTTTGTTTTAGTTCATCAAGGTCAAGGCTCACATCTTTGACCTCTTTGGTCTCGGTGATTACTTTGTAAGTAACTCTTAGTGAGTTAGGTAGTTCTTCTAACTTGAAATCGGCTGCAGTCATGTGTGTTCCACTAAGTGTTCTTAGTGTCTTAGCAACTGTTTCAAGTAAAGGTTCAGTTGGATTCTCTGGAAGAGTTGCTAGGGCTTTCTTAGACCAGTCAGCTGCAGGAACCACATACTTTCTAATGCTCTTAGGAAGTGTTCTGATTAGTTCTGCGATCAGATCCTCACGTAGTTGCGGAACTAGCCAATCAAAAGCATCTCTGGTTATGGAAGATAGTTCGGCTATAGGTACTAGAACTGTTAGACCATCTTCAATCTCACCTGGCTGGTATTTGTATTCAAGTTTGTAAGAGTTATCGCCGAAGGTCCATTCACTTGGAATTTCTATGCGTTCTGTTGTTTCAACAGGCAGCAGGTCTTCACGGGTCATGGTTAGAAGATCTGGGTTAGCTCTTTGCTCTTTCTTCCACCAGCCTTCAAAGCTTCTGGTTGAAACTACTTCTTGAGGAATCCTTGCAGCATAGAACCTATAAACATCCTCATCATCTGGCATGTATTGAGGTTTTCTGGAAGTCTCAGCTATTTCTTCTAAACGCTTTAGCAGTTCTCTGTTGGCTCTATCAAATGCTTGCTTAGAGTCCCACTCCCCTTGAACTAGTGCATGCCTAATGAATAACTCTCTAGAGAGTTTCATATCAAGTCTTGAATACTGCATTCTTCTTGAGACAACAATCGGAACACCAAAGAGCATTACTCTCTCGTAGGCAACAACTGATCCTTGAGATTTCTCCCAGTGCGGTTCACTGAAAGATCTCTTGACTAGATCGCCTGCAAGTGCTTCAGCCCACTCTGGGTTGATAGCGGCGTTCATGCGAGCAAATAGCCTGCTGGTTTCAACAAGCTCAGCACTCATCACAGCAGCAGGTGGTTTCTTAGCTAACGCAGAGCCAGGGAAGATAACGAACTTCTTGCCATTAGAACCTAAATACTCGTTACTAGCCTTGGCTGGCTTATCCCCTTTCTTTAGTAGATCACCAGCCTTCTTATCAGTTAGCTGTTTCAGTCCTATTTGAGAAAGCAAACCAGAGAGAAGGCTCTTGTGTGTTCCATCTGGATCAGATTTAGGTTTACCTGGAACCAGCCCAAGAGGTTTGGCGATAGATGTAATTTGTCTAACTAGGTCTTGCCACTCTCTTACTCGCAGATAGTTCAGGAACTCTCCCTTACACAATCTTCTAAAAGCAGATGAGGAAAGTTTCTTCTGATTAGTTTCTATGTAATTCCAAAGATTCAAAAGAGTTAGGTAATCACTGGTGACATCAACAAAGCGTGCATGAGCTTGATCAGCTTGTGCTCTTTTGATTACAGGTCGCTCACGAGGATCTTGAATAGTCAGCCCTGCCACAATAATCATCACTTCACGAACAAGGTCATGCTTTTTAGATTCCAAAAGCATTCGTGCAAAGCGTGGCTCTATAGGTAAGCGAGCAAGGCTCTTACCAATATCAGTTAGTTCAACCTCTTTGCTCTTAGGATCTTTCAAACACCCAAGCTCAGTAAGAAGAGACAAGCCGTCTTTGACTCCCCTCGATTCAGGTGCTTGCAAGAATGGGAACTTAGTTATATCTCCTAGCCCTAATTGAGCTGCTTGCAGAATTACAGATGCAAGATTTGTTCTAAGAATCTCTGGGTCTGTGAATTCTGACTTTTCTTCATATTCAAGTTCTGAATAGAGTCTGATCACAACACCTGGGCTAGTTCTTCCAGCACGACCAGCTCTTTGATTAGCACTTGCCTTAGAGATAGCTTCAATAGGAAGTCTTTGAACCTTGGCCGCTGGTGAGTATCTAGAGATACGGGCAGTTCCTGCATCAATGACGTATTTGATGTTTGGAATGGTTAGCGAAGTTTCAGCAACGTTAGTTGCAAGGATGATTCTTCTCTTGAGCCCAGCTACCTTGCTAGTTTCAAATACTCTGTGTTGTTCAGCAGATGAGAGCCTCCCATAAAGAGGAAGCACTTCAATACCTTTACCTAGAGCACCTGAAGTTATTCTTCCTTGAATAGCTTCTTGAGCATCTTTGATTTCAGATTCACCTGAAAGAAATACCAGAACATCGCCGTTCTCCTCCAAAGAGAGCTCGTCAATAGCACTCAAGATTCCATCGATGTAATCGCGTGCAGTTGTGCTGGCATCAGGATCTGGATTATCTTCCTCATCCTGATTGATTGGACGATATCTAATCTCGATGGGATACGTTCTTCCTGAGACTTCAATGATGGGGGCATCATTGAAGTGCTTACTAAAAGATTCGGGGTCAATGGTTGCTGAAGTAATGATTACTTTGAGATCTGGTCTTTTTGGGAGTATTTGTTTTATGTATCCAAGAAGGAAGTCAATGTTGAGGCTACGCTCATGGGCTTCATCAATGATGATGGTGTCATATTGCTCTAGTTTCTTATTTCTCTGCATGGCATTGAGCAAGATGCCGTCAGTCATTACTTTCACTTTTGTTTTAGCACTTGACTGATCTGTGAATCTAACCTGGTAACCAACTAGGTCTCCCAGATCTACCTTTAGCTCTTCAGCGATACGTTCAGCAACTGCTCTGGCTGCAATTCTTCTGGGTTGGGTGTGAGCAATGCTGTTTCTACCAAGCTCAAGACACATTTTAGGAATCTGAGTAGTTTTACCTGAACCCGTTGCTCCAGCTATAACAACTACTTGGTTGTTCTTGATAGCTTCCAGAATCTCGCTACGGCGAGCACTAACCGGTAAGTCTTCCGGGTAGCTAATCTTCTGGATGTTCACTAGACCAATGGTATTTGGCTAGACCAACCCCTAGGTTAAAGTGAAAACCCCAGCCGTGGAGGGCTGGGGCATTCGTGGCTAGTGAGGGATTCGAACCCCCGAAGGCTGAGCCGGCTGATTTACAGTCAGATCCCTTTGGCCGCTTGGGTAACTAGCCAGTGCTCCCGGCCGCCTGTAATCAGCCGGACGGGTGCTTCTAAAGAATACCTGAAACCAAGCCCTCTCCGCTAATCGCCTTTGTGCAACGAATAGGTTCCAATCTGGCTTTATTACCTGTAAGGGCATGTAAGGCGAGATAGATTACAGAGAGATTTGCATACATTTACAGTAAAAGGTTTGAGTGATGGCTGGCATAGTTGATGTTGCTCGTGAGGCTGGAGTCTCCACAGCAACTGTTTCAAGAGCCCTAAGTGGCAAGGATTATGTCTCTATTGAGACTAAGGAACTGGTTCAGTCAGTAGCTGATCGTTTGGGCTATGTTCCTTCAGCTTCGGCATACACCCTGGTTACCGGAAGAACTAAAAACATTGGTGTTGTAGTTCCTTATGTTGACCGCTGGTTCTTTGCAACAGTCCTAGAAGCTATTGACCGAGAACTAGTGGCTGCTGGTTATGACGTTACTTTGTATAACCTCTCCTCCGGTGATGACCACCGTAAGTCAATCTTCACTAAGTCCTTACCTCGTAAGAGGGTCGATGCAGTTATCTGCGTCTCGGTCAAGATGAGCGAAGAAGAGATTGCTGCTCTAACCAAAGTGAACAAGCCTCTTGTTTCTCTAGGTGGTTCAGTTGAAGGTGCTAAGACCATCAAAATCAATGACCAGGCGGCTGGATCTCTAGCTACCAACCATTTGATTTCTATGGGGCACACCAAGATAGCAATGATTGGTCAGAGTGAAGCAACCGATAACTTCTACAAAGTCTTTGACGTTAGAAAAGTTGGTTATGAGGAAGCTCTAAAAGCTGCCGGCATTGAACCAAGGCCTGGTTGGTATCGAGCAGTTCCTCGCTATGCAATTAGCGAAGGATATGCAGCAGCTAAGAATCTTCTAGGTGATCCACACAACGCACCAACAGCGATCTTTGCTTCTTCTGATGAGCTGGCTGTTGGAGTCTTGCTGGCTGCTAAAGACCTAGGACTAAACGTTCCTGCAGACCTTTCCATTGTTGGTGTGG
>JBIJAB010000068.1:0-5025 GCA_044345975.1 Rhodoluna sp. | reverse complement strand
CAGGGTCTCTAAACATTGGTTCTGCTCTAGTGATTAGAACAACAGCAGTTAGCGCATCAAGTCGTATTGCTCAAATAGCAGATTTAGTTAGAGAAGCAACAGCTCATAAAACCAAGATTGGTTCAATAACGGACAGAATCTCCGCTGTCTTTGTTCCTGCAGTGATTGTTCTAGCAATTCTTACTTTGTTGTTCTGGTCCTTTGCCTTGAATGATCCAGCAGAAGGTTTATCAGCAGCTATTGCTGTTCTAGTTATTGCTTGTCCTTGTGCTCTGGGTATTGCAGTTCCTATGAGTTTGGTAGTAGCAACATCTCTTGGCGCTAAGCAGGGAATAGTCATCAGAAACCCTGACACACTCTCTCTACTCAGCAAGGTAACCAAGGTGGTTCTAGATAAAACAGGAACACTCACAATAGGCGTTCTAGAAGTAACCAAGACAGTTGCAATAGCCGACACGGATAAGCAGACAGCCATTGCATATGCATCAGCAGTTGAGAGATCTTCAGCACACCCGCTAGCAAAAGCAATCGCCGCATTAGATAGCAGCAGGACCGCCTCAGATGTCAAAGAGATAGCTGGCTATGGTGTCACAGGCAAAGTTGACGGAAAAGAGCTAACTGTCACCAGATCCCAGTCACTAACTGTTTCAAATAGGGCAGAGCTAGATAAGGCAATAGCGGAAGCAGGACAAGCAAGCATCGTAGTTGTGAGCTGGGATAACCAAGCAAGGCTTGTTATTGCTCTCTCTGATGCAATTAGAACTGAGTCAGTAAGAGCAGTAAAGAACCTTAAAGAACTGGATGTTGAGCCAATTCTTCTCTCTGGTGATACTCAGTCGAGAGTTGCTGCAGTTGCAAAAGAGCTGGACATTGCCGAATACTTCGGTGAGGTAACTCCTGAAGACAAGCTCAACAAGATTAGAAGCCTCAAGCAGGATTCATCAGGAAACAATTCTGTTGTGGCAATGGTTGGTGATGGGCTAAACGATGTTGCAGCCCTTGCTGGAGCAGATGTTGGTATTGCCATGGGTTCTGGAACTCATGCTGCTCAATCAGCTGCTGCAATCACTATTGTTGACGATAACCCTGTTACCATTCCCTTTGCACTCTCGCTCGCTAAAAGAACCTGGAGCAACATTAGACAGAACCTAGTCTGGGCATTTGGCTATAACGTGGTTCTAATTCCAGTTGCAGCTATGGGCTTACTAAACCCTATGTATGCAGGAGCTGCCATGGCTTTCTCAAGCATTTCTGTTGTGCTGAATGCTCTGCGCCTTAACCTAATCAGCCCTAAAAAGTAACTGCGTAGAATTGTCCTATGACTACTTACCGCGGATACACCCAAGAACAAATCGTCTCTCTCATTGATCACACTCTTCTAAAGCCAGAGGCCACTCAAGCAGATCTAGAGACCTGCATAAAGACAGCAATTGGTGCTGATGTGAAGGCAATGTGCATAAGACCTATGGATGTGGCTTACTCAGCTAAAGCTCTGGAAGGATCAAGTGTTCTTCTTTGCACAGTAATTGGTTTCCCTCACGGAACAGTAACAACAGCAACCAAGGTTGCTGAGACTATTGATGCTGTCAAGCACGGAGCAATAGAGGTTGACATGGTTATGAACCTTGGACTCTTTGCATCTGGTGAATATGAACAAGTCCAGGACGATATCGCTCAGGTAGTCAAGGCAGCTAAGAGCACAAATCCTAAGGCAGAAGTAAAGGTCATCCTAGAAACCTGTCTATGGAGTGAAGCTCAGGTAATCAAGGCTTGTGAACTAACCGAAGCTGCAGGAGCAGACTTTGTAAAGACTTCAACAGGCTTTGCAGCCTCAGGTGCAACCACAGAAGTAATTAGCATCATGAGAAAGACAGTTGGGGATAGTTTAGGAGTTAAGGCTTCTGGGGGAGTAAGAACCCTAGATGCACTTATTGACATGGCTGAAGCTGGAGCATCAAGGGTTGGAGCTTCAGGAACCCCTGCAATTCTCTTGGAATTCGCTGAAAAAGCTCAATAAATCAAGCATTAGAACACAGGAAAACTAGGATAGGACTATGAATTCACATAACCCAGTAATGAACCGCATGCTTCCAGACACGATTCGTCAGAATCAAGCGGAAGTCGACGCCCAGTTTGATTCAATTGTTACTTCACAGAAGATGACTGTTGGCGGAACAGGTATCAAGATTCTTGGCCTGTTCTCTCTACTACTTGCAGGTGCCTTTGTTGCTTGGAACGTTCCAGCAGTTCAAGGCCTAATGCTTCCAGCGATGCTGGTTGGTTTGGGTCTAGCACTATGGATCACCTTCTCTAAGAAGATTCGCCCAGCTGCTGTAATGGCATATGCGGTGGTCCAAGGTGTATTCATCGGTACTATTTCATCTTTCTTTGAAAGTGCGTACCCAGGCATCGTTATGAACGCTGTTATTGGAACCCTAACCACTGCAGGAGCGATGTTCACTGCTTACTCAATGGGATGGATCAAGGTAACTGCAAGATTCACTAGAGTAATGACCTTCGCAATCATTGGTTACGCAGGTTTTGCCATTGTGAACCTTCTAGTTGGTCTATTCTCAGGTACCGCTGGTGTCTACAGCACTCCATTCGCTTGGGTAGCAGGTCTAATTGGTGTTGGTCTAGCGGCCTTCACACTAAACCTAGACTTCGAAGACATCTCTCAGGGAGCCGCTAACGGCCTGCCAAGAGAATA
The DNA here is from genome assembly GCA_044345975.1 of Rhodoluna sp. GTDB lineage: Bacteria > Actinomycetota > Actinomycetes > Actinomycetales > Microbacteriaceae > Rhodoluna. The sequence goes on along the minus strand of JBIJAB010000068.1, from coordinate 2,315 downwards.
CGAATGGAAGGCCTCTTTCGGTCTGGTTGTAACCATGATTTGGCTATACATCGAGATTCTAAGGCTGCTATCTATCTTCAATAGAGAGTAAAAGCTTTCAAGAAATCGCGGCATCTGATAATTCAGGTGCCGCTTTTCTTTTAGCCTGCCACTGATCCCATAGCTCATCTAAACGCCAAGCATTCTCAGCCATCACTGAGACACCTTTGATACCAGTTCTTCTTACCTTGCCACCGATAAGCATCAACTTAGTGTTGAACAGCAGGTGTGAACACTTCTGTTGAGCCTCATCAAAGAAGGTTGAATCAGAAACACCAGAGCCATCATCTAAAGAGATAAAGACAACACGTTTACCAGATCTCATTGGGGGAGTCTGGGTAGCAATACGAACACCAGCTACCAAGACATTGGTTTTGTTTCTTATGGTGTTTAGTTCAGAAGCTAAAACAACACCCAGTTCATCAAGCATCGGTCGATACTTCTCTAAGACATGCTGGGTTAGATCCATTCCTAGTAAAGACATCTCAGTATTTACCTTGTCATCAACACTAGGTTCAGGATTACCTTGAGGAATAGCTTCAGCCCAAGTGCCAAAGAACAGAGAATCATCATTCTCCTGTTCAGGTCTTATCTTGATGGCATTTAGTTCTTTGACTCGAGCAAGGATATCTCCTCTGGTTATTGGTTCAGTTGATGATTTGCTTAGTTCATCAAAGGCACCAATAAGAGCTAACCTTTCAAAGCTTCTTCTTGTGGGCTTAGCCCTTAGATAGAAGTCAGTTAGGTTCTCATAAGGCTGATTAGCAATAAACCTAGTTACCTCAGTATCACTAACACCCTGCAGGTCAACAAAAGACATTCGAATAGCAGTCTCAGTTGGGCTAAGTCTTTCGACATGAAACTCTTTACTTGACTTGTTGATATCTATCGGTAGTAACTTGACCCCTAGTCTTCTAGCTTCAGTAACCAACAGTCTTCTTGGATACATACCTGGATCATGGGTAAGTAAACCAGCCAAGAACTCAGCAGGGAAGTGTGTCTTTAGCCATGCTGATTGATAGGTGGGCATAGCAAAAGCCGCACCATGAGCCTTACAGAAGCCAAAGGAACCAAACCCTGCCAAGACATCCCAAACCTTATCTATGACCTGCTTTGAGTAACCTCGCTTAGCTGCAGCTTCTCTAAAGAAGTTCTCTATGTCTCTAGCTGTTCCTGGCTTTTCTAGAGATCTTCTAAGTTCATCTGCTCTAGCTAAACCACAGCCAGTCATCGTATGGAGAATACGAAGAACATGCTCGTGGAAGATAACAACCCCATAGGTTTCACTAAGGATTGGCTTTAGGTCAGGGTGAAGATACTCTGCCTTTTCAAAGCCATGTCTTCTATCTAGGTAAGGGGCAATCATGTTGCCCTTCATAGGTCCTGGCCTAAACAAAGAGATCTGAATAGTTAGATCATTGAATACTGTTGGCTGATGCTTACCGGTTAGTTCTCTTTGACCTGGAGATTCAATCTGAAAGACACCAAGGGTATTGGTTGTTCTTATTGCCTTGAAGGTTGCAGCATCATCTTTAGGGATGTTATCTAGATCTAGAGAAACACCTCTCACTCTCTTTATCTCACTAACCGCATAAGCCATAGTGGACTGCATACGAACACCTAAGACATCTAGCTTTAGTAAACCCATCGGATCCATATCGTCTTTATCAAACTGACTCATAGGTAATCCCATACCGCTAGGTTCAACAGGTGTTAGTAAGGGGAGGGTTAGATCTCCCAAGATAACCCCGCAAGGATGCATTGAGATGTGTCTAGGGATACGGTCTAGTCGTTCAGTCATGTCAACTAACAGGTTCATCTTCCTGTCATGCTCAACTGCCTGGGCAAACTCTGCCAACTCAGGCTTCACATTCAGGGCATTACGGAAACTAGAAGCACTAAAGCGCCACATGTTAGAAGCAATATCATCAACCTGGTCAGGATCTATTCCTAGAGCTAGAGCACTATCTCTCATAGCTCCACGTCCACGGTAAGTGGACTGCATAGAAAGCAAGGTAACTCGCTTAGAGCCATAGCGTTTGAAGATAGCCCTATAGATGTCATGTCTTCTAGCTGATTCAACATCAATGTCTATATCAGGTAGAGAAGATCTTTCAACAGATAAGAATCTTTCAAATAGAAGATCATTCTCAATAGGGTCAACACCAGAGATACCTAACAGGTAGTTCACTAAAGACCCAGCACCGCTACCACGAGCAGCAATCCTGATGTTCATATCCCTAATCATCTGAGCAACATCAGCAACAGTTAGAAAG
>JBIJAB010000067.1:0-5103 GCA_044345975.1 Rhodoluna sp. | reverse complement strand
GAGATAGCTAGACCAAGGCCCGTTCCACCGGTTGTTCTCTTTCTTGATGGATCTGCTCGCCAGAACCTATCGAAGGCTTGGGATAGCTCACTCTGATTCATACCAATACCTTGGTCTGTCACACTGACCGCTACTGCTTTTTCATTCTGGGCAACTCTAATGAGAACTGGCTTACCCTCACTGTGTTCAATTGCGTTAGTTAGTAAGTTATTGAGAATTCTCTCAATGCGTCTTGAATCCATTTCACACTGGACAGCACCTGATGGAATGTCTGCTTCCAGATACACACCCTTAGAATCAGCAAATGGCTGAATAGCCGCTAGGCAAACTCCTACGACTCCATTCATGTCATGAACCTCAAACATCGGCTCAACACCATCGGCGTCGTATCTTGAGATTTCAAGGAGATCAGCAAGTAGTAAATCAAAGCGATCCATCTGACCGTGCAAGTTCACAATTGATCTTTCCGTGAACGGAGGCAATCCATCCTTGTTTTCATAGAGATAATCGGCAGCTAGTTTCATAGTGGTTAGCGGAGTTCTTAGTTCATGAGAAACATCGGAAACAAAGCGTTGTTGCATCTTTGACAACTCACCCATGGCCCTGATCTTCTCCTGCAAGCTATCTGCCATGTGATTAAACGAGGTTGCTAGAACTGCAGCTACGTCTGTTCCCCTCACAGCCAAGCGTCTATCCAAATCCCCATTAGCCAATAGCTCACTGGCATCAGCGGCTTCTTGAACTGGTCTAACTAGCCAGCTGGTAACAAGGAAGGAGAAGAAACCGATAATCATCAGAGTGACAAAGCCACCTAGAACAAGTGTTCTTTGAACAAAGAGAAGCGTCTGTTGCTCGTTATACATGTCATAGACCAGATACAACTCATAGTTATGTCCACCTGGCAGAATAAATTTTTGACCAATCAAGATGGCAGGGGTTGATTCACCTGCTCTAGATATTTGCACGGTTCGACTCTGAAGCCCAGCTTCACTCGAAACAATGGCTCTAAAATCTTCCGTGATCAAACTCAGATCCAGGCCAGCAGAAGTTGGGCTAGATAGATTTTTAGTGTTGGTTTGATTTGCACTGTGTAAGAAGCCAACCTGACGGGTTTGTGAAACACCGATTGATTCAAGTTCAGGAACAACTTCAGCAAGAGCCTGCTCTAGTTTCCAAGATCCTTGACCTGAAACTCCTTCAAACAATCTTGAAACTGTGAACTTAGCTCTATTGCTTTCGATGATTGCTTGTTCTGTTTTCCTGTTGAACAAACCATTACCGATAGAGACACTTAGTACTCCACCTAGAACGATAAGTGCTGTGCCAGACAGAGCCACGGTATAAACCAAGGCTCTAAGCGTCAGCGAAGATCTAAAACGATCTAGTGCCGCCTTTGTGATGCGGCTAAATATCATTTACTCAGGTCCTGCTTTGTAGCCCCAGCCTCTAACGGTTAGAACTAACTTTGGATCTTCTTGGTCTTCTTCAATCTTTGAACGAAGTCTCTGAACGTGAACGTTTACAAGTCTGGTATCTGCCTTATAGGTGTATTCCCAAACCTGTTCCAAAAGCATCTCTCTTGAGAAGACTTCGTTAGGGTGAGATGCCAAGGTTAGAAGAAGCTTGAACTCTAGAGGAGTAAGTGCAATCTTCTTATCACCCTTACGAACCTCGTGGCTTAGAGTGTCCATCTCAATAGGCCCAATCTTTACGATTGGGTGCAGAACTTCCTTTAGAGGGCGAAGTCTCGCCTTGATTCTAGAAACTAGAACCTCAATCTTGTATGGCTTAGTGACATAGTCATCAGCCCCTGCTTCTAGACCACGAATCATATCTGTGTCATCTGTTCTTGCAGTCAGCATGATGATTGGAACACCAGAGTTTCTTCTGATCTCAGTACAAATCTCGATACCGTTTTTACCTGGCAGCATCAGATCCAAAAGAATTAGGTCTGGCTTGTTCTTTTCAAATGCAGGGACTGCTTCTAATCCGGTGGCTGCGTAACAAACTTCAAAGCCACTGGCCATTAATCCAATTTCTAGTTGCTCTCTAAGAGCGTCATCGTCTTCGACAATAAGGATTTTAAACATGGATGGTTCTTTCTAGTAGCGGTAGTGATCCGGCTTGAATGGGCCCTGAGGCTCCACTCCGATATAGCGACCCTGGTCGTTAGTTAGCTCTGTTAGCTCGACTCCAAGGGCGGAGAGGTGCAGACGAGCAACTTGCTCATCTAGGTGTTTAGGCAAAATGTAGACGCCGATTGGGTATTCCGACCTCTTAGTGAACAGCTCGATCTGAGCTAGTACCTGGTTGCTAAACGATGTGCTCATGACAAATGATGGATGACCTGTTGCGTTACCTAGGTTCATTAGGCGTCCTTCAGAAAGAACTAGAACAGAGTTACCGTTCGGTAACTGCCATTCATCAACCTGAGGCTTTACTTCAACCTTCTTGATGCCAGGAATTCTTTCGATGCCTGCCATGTCAATCTCATTGTCAAAGTGTCCGATGTTCGCTACCACTGCTAGGTGCTTCATCTCTACGATGTGTTCAGTTCTAATAACTGACGGGCTGCCTGTTCCAGTAATAAAGAAGTCGGCTTCTTTTACTACCTTCTCAATGGTTGTGACCTGATAGCCATCCATTGCTGCCTGCAAAGCACAAATAGGGTCCACTTCGCTAATGATTACTCGAGCACCCTGACCGCGCATTGCTTCAGCTGCACCCTTACCAACATCACCGTAACCTGCAATAAACACAGTCTTACCACCGATAAGAATGTCAGTTGCCCGGTTTAGACCATCTGGAAGTGAGTGGCGGATTCCATATTTGTTATCAAACTTAGATTTAGTAACGGAGTCGTTTACGTTGATACCTGGGAATAACAATGTTCCACGCTTAAACATTTCGTATAGACGCTTAACACCGGTTGTTGTTTCTTCAGTAACGCCGTAGATGTCTGCAGCGATACGAGTGAAACGATCCTTAGAAAGCTTTAGTTGCTCGGTTAGAAGATTAAGAATTACTCGGTATTCCTCATTGTCTTCAACTCCTGCGGGAGGAACTGAACCAGCAAGCTCAAACTCGCGGCCCTTGTGAACTAGAAGAGTTGCATCGCCACCATCATCCAAGATCATGTTTGGACCGATGTAATCTGCACCTTCAGCAATAGCTTCCTGAGTCCAGTCAAAGATTCTTTCGGTTGCCCACCAGTACTCTTCTAGGCTTTCACCCTTCCAAGCAAAGATTGGAACACCAGCAGGAGCTTGAACAGTTCCATGCGGACCAACAACAGCTGCAGCAGCAGCTTCATCCTGAGTTGAGAAAATGTTGCATGATGCCCAACGCACCTTTGCTCCAAGAGCAACCAAAGTTTCAATCAGAACAGCAGTCTGAATAGTCATGTGCAGTGAACCTGCGATACGAGCTCCACGAAGTGGCTGGTGCGGACCGAACTGCTCACGCATTGCCATAAGTCCAGGCATCTCGTTTTCAGCCAAACGGATTAGGTGTCTGCCGTATCCAGCTAGGCCTAAATCGGCTACCTTGTGCTCAATACCTGTGGTTGTCTTGCTGCTCGTAGAAGTCATGGTCTCTATTATCGCCCTTATTCGACCTCAAAAGAAACCAAATTGTTATCTACGGATTAGCCCTAGAACTTCGTCCCGAATAGCCTCCATAGTGCCCTGAACCTTGGCTTCAACGTTTAGACGAAGTAAAGGCTCAGTATTTGAGGCTCTAACGTTGAACCACCACCAGTGACCCTGATCGTCAGTACCTGAGACTGTAACCCCGTCTAGATGGTCAAATGAAGCCCTGGAAACAAAAGCCTCTTCAATCCTTGCCTTGGCAGCAGGAACATCAGTGACAGTTGAGTTGATTTCACCAGATAAGAAGTACGGGTTGTATTGCTTAGAGATGGCACTCAAAGTTTCAGGCTGAGAGCCGAACTCTGCCAACACATGCATGGCAGCAAGCATTCCGTTATCTGCTCCCCAGAAACTCTTGAAGTAGTAGTGAGCTGAGTGCTCACCACCGAAAGCAGCATTGGTAGCAGCCATACGGTCCTTGATTAGAGAATGCCCAACCTTGGTTCTCTCACCAATGGCACCCTCAGATTCAATGACCTCGGCAACCACCTTAGAGGTAATCAAATTATACAAAATAGTGATGTCCGCATTCGCATCCAAAGACTTAGCTCTAGCGATCTCACGCTTTGCAACCATTGCTGCAACAGCACTCGGAGTTACTGGATCACCATTCTCATCAATAACAAAGCAACGATCTGCATCACCATCAAAAGCAAGACCTAGATCCGCCTTGTGTTCAACAACTGCCTTTTGCAAGTCAACTAGGTTCTTAGGCTCTAGTGGATTAGCTTCGTGGTTTGGAAAAGTTCCATCAAGTTCGAAATACATTTCAACAATTTCTATTGGCAACTTAGAAAGTCCCGCTGCTTGACCCAACACCGCAGGAACTGTTAGCCCACCCATACCGTTCGCGGCATCAACAACAACCTTCATCGGCTTCACATTAGATAGATCAACCAGAGTTCTTAAGTAGGTTGCATACTCAACTAAGACATCTTGTTTTCTGTACGTTCCAGGCTGAGCAACTGGAGTAATGCCATCCGCTAGAAAAACTTTTGCTCTTTCTCTGATGGCAGCAAGACCTGTGTCTAGAGAAATACCGCGAGCACCCGCTCTGGAGAACTTGATTCCGTTATAGCTTGCTGGGTTGTGGCTAGCTGTGAACATTGCTGCTGGAAGATTCATATCTCCTGATGCGAAGTAAGACTCATCGGTTGAGCAAAGACCAATAGAAACTACGTTTGCTCCACGAGCCATCGCACCTCTAGCAAAGGCTTGTTCAAATAGCGGGGAGGAGTCACGCATATCGTGACCAACAACTACTGACTCCCCAGCTAGGCCTAGCTCGTCCACGAAGCCTGCGGCTAACGCCTCAACTACTTCTTCAGTTAGATCTATGTTTACTAGCCCACGAACATCGTAGGTTTTGACCATTGCGTCCCAGTTGACACTCATGAAAGGCCCTTCCGCTCAACAAACTAAAGAATACAATGTCCCCATGACCCTGAAACCC
>JBIJAB010000066.1:0-5111 GCA_044345975.1 Rhodoluna sp. | reverse complement strand
ATCCAGTAGCCAATGACACATGAAGAAACTGATCCGTGCATGATGTTTGCAACGTTTAGTTGTCCAACTACCTCACCTTTATAAAGAATCAGAAAAGGAAGTCCCTCATCGTTCTCTAGTTGCCGAAGCAAACCTCTAACTTGAGCTTTGAAGTCAAAAGAAGTTGGGCCATTAGGGTTAGTTGCTTCCCAGGGCTTTAGCCAAGGGCGATTAGAAATTACCAGACGCTCCAATGTCTTAGCATCACGAGGTTTGATGATGCGTAAAGAAATCTCACCGTGAGTGAGGACAAAAGAGTTGCTCATGGTGGCAAGATTAGTGGCATGAACGAAATCTCGCTTGCTAAAGCAACTATTCGCAAGCAAATTCTCAACTTTCGTAAATCAGGCAACCAGTCAAACCAAGGCCTGCTAGAGAATCTTCTGGCTGTTGTGAAAATGCACAACCCTAAGCGTGTTGCAACATACATCTCTTACCCAACTGAACCTGACACTAAAGCCTTTATTCAAAACCTTCTAGTTGAAGGAGTAACTGTCTTGGTTCCTGAGACTCTTGAAGATGGGAAGCTGTCCTGGCATGAGTATGCCAAGACTGCAGAAGTATCTCTAGCCGCTGGAGATCTATTGTTTGTTCCTGCTCTTGCTGTTGATGAGTTAGGCAATCGTCTGGGTCGAGGTAAGGGGTACTTCGATAGAGAAATCTCTACGCTTAATGATGTCTTGGTGTATGCAGTGGTATTTGAGAATGAGGTCCTAGATACAGTCCCGGTTGAAGCTCATGACCAAAGAGTTGACGGTGTGGTAACCCAAGAGCAGATTCGCAAAATAAACTAGACCCATGCCCACCTATTCATACAAGTGCACCAAATGTGCTCACGAGTTCGATGTTCAACAGTCGATTACCGATGATGCCATTGCTAACTGCCCTGAGTGTGAAGGAACTGTCCAGAAAGTGTTTGGCAAGGTTGGCGTTACCTTCAAGGGAACTGGCTTCTATAGAACAGACAGCAAGCCTGCGCCGCCTAAGAAAGATAACTAGTTAGCCCCAGTGTGGTGGCTTATCGTTTCTCAGACGATCATCGTTAGAAGTATTTGAATCTCCCCACGCAGCATCGGTATCTTCATGAACTCGAGGAACAGCCTGGGTGTTCAACATAGTTGGAGTTATCTCTACTCCTAAACGAATAGCTATTCTTTCAGCCACTGCCTGTGGATCACTGAATACTTCGAATGAGTAGACCCTTTGATAACCCCAGCCCAGAGACCTAAGTAGTGCTGGTCTCAATCTGATTCTCTCGGTGAGAGTTAGATCTGAGTTGGACCAGTCAGGTTCGACGATTAGTGATTGATTACCAAAGGATGCGACCAGAGGAATTCTTTCTCCGAAGCCCTCAACAACTCTGATGCCAAAACGCTTGAGTCTTCTTGAAAGGTCAGCAAGCATCGGATCTGAATCAAAGGTGTCGGTTTCAACTGAGTCGTTATAGATAGGTCTGAGCAGTGTTGACAGGTAAGCAGTCGCACCTTCAGGCCCAAGCTCAGGTAGGTCATAGGCACTGAAGCAGCTAACGATAGTCAGTGAGTATCTGGCACTTACCAACATGTTGGCAAGCCATCTTCTAGCCTCAGGTTCGTTCAGTAAGCCAAAGTGTGAGAGGAGCTTGCCCTGGGCTGTTCTGCCAAAGCCAATAGTAAAGATGATGCGATCAGCCAAGCGGTGGTTCAGATCAGCAAGGGTTGTGATTTCAAACTTCTCACGACCGTGCTTCTCGAAATACTCCATGAACTCTGGCTTAGCTTCAAGAGCTTCCTGAAGTGCTATGTCCAGGTTCTCAACGTGAACGGCACTAGCGCTAACTACTAATAGGGATTCATCTGGTGAGTGCTTGACGTGGTCAAGGATTATTTCAATAACCTTCTCAACTTCGGCAACCGGAGATTCGGTGCTAGCAGTCTTATTGCCTAGGGTCCTGTTCTCACCATTGACGATTACTAGATCAAGAGCTGACTTGCCATCGAACTCATTAGCGGTTGGCTCAACTTCAAGTCTTCCCTGGTAGAACTCTTTGTTGATGAGTTGGCTAAAGAGTTGCCCCTTTAGACGGTATGAACGCTTGAGCACTTCACGACCAAAAATAGAACTAATCACATCAAATGAACTAGGTGCCTCAGGAGCCTTGGCTTTGAGCGATAGCTGCCATTCAACTTCAAAGCCATTAGGTTCGGAAATCATCGGGTCGCCAAAAGCGATGACCTGCTTCGCTCTCATTAGTCCAGATAGGTTCTCAGCAATAGTTGTTCCGCAAGCATCCATGATGATGACTGCATCAAAGACTTTCTCTTGGAGGAGTTCAACTGGTAACTCATAAGGACTTGAGGCAATGTGGGAAGCAAGGCTAGGCCAAAGCTTTCTAGCGTGCTTTGTCATGATTGGTAGTGACGAAACTCTTTCCTTGAGAACTGTTCGGATAGCTTCGATTTCTTGAGGCAGTTCTTGACCTACCTGATTCCAGCGTCTTGCTGTTCTATGAGAGATCTCTTTACGGGATTCCATCATGAGACGTTGATCAGCCATCACAAACTTGGTTTCCAAATCGGCGAGGAGCTCTGGTGTGTAAGAGGTGAAGGCGTTATCCCCCACTAGCAAGTACTCAAGTGCTGATAACCACCAGCACTGATCAAACTCAGCAATCAAAGATTCATTGCGAGCACCATTGACAGCAAGAGATCGAACCAGCGAGCTAAGCCCAGCATCTTGAACTCTCTTTCGAAGATCATTCTTTGCAACCAGGTTGTCAAGCGGAGCAGTCTCTGTTGCCAGTGCTCTGAGCTTGGTGCTTAGTTCGCTGATTGGTAACTCAATTAGGTTAGGTCGGTCAGAGTCTTGGTCAAGGTGTGAATCAAGTTTGATTAGGTCAGCAACCAGTGATTGGTAGATGACCTGAGCATCGTCTAAACCAAGTGGAACATTAGGCAAGATTGCTTGAGTGCACAGAGCCTTCCACTGCGATGCCTGCTCCTCAATCTGCAGAAGGGCTACGTGTAGATCACTTACTGAAACGCCAACACGGACATACTCTTTAGCGTGCTTACTTAGAGCACGTCTAGTCTTTCCAGACATGCCATTCTTCTCACGGCGAGGGCTGGTAGCGGTAATCAAATCAGTTAGCGGCCTATCAAAGACATCTGGGCGGAATCTATCTAGGGTTCCTCTGATGCTGATTAAGAGTCTGAGATATTCTCCCCACTGAGCCACGTTCACTGCATCTGGGAAATGAACCTGCTTAGAGATATCGTCAAGTCTTTGTCCAAACGAAGGCAATACATCATCAGCAAGGCGACTTGCTAGTGATAAAACTCTTGGAACTTCAGTTGGATCATCGAATCTTGAGTTAGCCCAAGGACTTGATTGAACTGAAAGTTCAAACTCCCCTAGCTCAACTGCTTCATGCAATAGGGCGATGGCAGCGGTTCTGTTTCTTGTTTCGAAAAGAGCAGAGCCCTGGATACGAGCATTGGTTTTAGGAGGCTTAGGTAGAGAACTTAGCTCAGCTAGTTTCTCTAGGGCATCTGAGATGCTGATACCTAGCACTGGGTGTTTGACACTTAGTGAGTCTTGGTATTCTGCTAACTTCGCAGCAGCAAAGTTTCTTGCTTCATGGGCTTCTTGCAGATTCGCTGGAGTGGATTTCTCATAACGAGAGATGGCACTAACCACATCTAGCCAAGCAGAATAAGAGCGAACCATCAATCCGCCTAGTCCTGACTGTGTGAGCCTTGCCGATAACTCATTGATGGTCTGTCGGCGTGGAGCAATGACTAGGGCACGTTTACCTTCAGCAGAGAAGGCAGCCAAGATGTTGGCTACGGTTTGGGTATAGCCAGTGCCAGGTAGAGCTTCAACAGCAAATGATTCTCCTGCTACGGCTCGTTTGATTATTTTGACCTGGTTTGAATCAGCATCTGCTGCCAATAGGACATTAGGTAAAACATCAACTTCAGATTCAATTGGCTCACCCAGAGCAATCTTCGAAACAAAAGAGTTAGGCGTGGGTGGTAACTCTCGAAGCATCATGGTTGGTGCTGTCACTGCGTTGGTTAGAGCTAGTGTTCTTTGAATCTCAAGTTCAGGAACATCCTTGGTTGCATCAGCTAGGAAGCTAAGCAAAGTAATAGGAACTAGATCCGTTGCTTCACGATAGACCCGGTTGAGCTTTTGGACATCGAGATCAATCTGGAAGTGCTTCTTCAACGTGAAAACTAGTTCAGGGTTTACGAAAGGGTCACCAACAAGGACTAGCTCATAGTCCCTGCCTCGAAGAATGAGTTCCGCACCCCACATCATCGCTGGGATTCTTAGGTCAAGGTTCACAGTTCTGAAGTCAATAGAGCCTGCGAGTAAAAAGATGGTTTCAAGACCAAAGTTGGAGTGTAATCTTTCGCTCTTGATCTTTATGTGTCGGGCTTCGGTTAGAGCCTTGGAATAAGCAATTGGGTCTCTGACCAAGTTTGCTAAAAGACCTCGGTGACTCTTAGTAAAGAGGGATAAACCTACTGGATGTGATTTCTCAAGATTGACTAAACCAAGAACATCTAGATCTAGGTTGGTCAGCGGATTAGCTCCACCGATGCCCCTGATCTCTTCAAGCCACCTGGTGTATTGCTCTTGTGTTCTATCTTGTTCACTCATTAGAGAACTAGCCTAACTTTGACGCTTTCACGAACATCGTAGGCTGGGCTGGATTCGGGTAAGTTTGACTGATGTAGCGATGATTTGCCCTCGTAGCTCAGTGGATAGAGCAGTGGTTTCCTAAACCATGTGCGGAAGTTCGATTCTTCTCGGGGGCACCCTTAGGCAGCTTTAGGTAAAGCCAGATACTCATCCCAAGCAGGTTCTACTTTCTCTGCACCTCTGATAAGCCATGCTCCACCATGAGGCATCTTTGGTGTGAAGGATAGAGTCCAACCCATTTCATTCAAAGTCTTATCGCCTTTTATGTTGTTACATCTGAGGCAAGCTGCTACTAAGTTCTCCCAAGAGTCAGTTCCACCTTTTGATTTAGGTTGAACGTGATCAACAGTGTTAGCGGCTCTATTGCAATATGCACAGCG
>JBIJAB010000065.1:0-5115 GCA_044345975.1 Rhodoluna sp. | reverse complement strand
TCACATCGTAGTGATTACCTTTAGAGCTCGACATGCTGCCTCTTGTCTATGCGTTTAGAACGACAGGTCTTTCGTGGGCAATCCAGCTGGAAACCCTAGTAAAGCCCATCTTTTCATAAACTCTAAGGGCATTAGAAGCATTTTGGGTGTCAACACCTAGTTCGGCACGAACATAGCCACGCTTAGAGAAGTGAGCCAGAGCCGTGGCCAGAAGAAGTTTGCCTAGACCTTTGTCTCTATGCTCCTTTAGAACACCAAGGTGAACCACAAAACCTCGCGAATCAAATGCGTCCATATCATCAGTCCTGATAAATCCAGCTGGTTCAGAATCAACATGCATAAGGAAAACACCATCGGCAGGGATAAACTCATCAGCTTGAATTACCTTCAGCCAAGTCTCAAAGTTCTTAGGCGAGAAACCAAAGTTATCTGCAAAGGACTGCTGGTAAACCATGTGCCACTCTTTGAGATCGTCCATGTTACTCAGATCTACTGCCCTAACACTTACCCCCTCAGGAGGGATTGGGTGCTCAAGATCAGGTAACACTTGTGCTCGAAGAGAGTTATAAAAGCGAATAACCTTAAACCCTCTTGACGCTAGGTGCTTTAGATTCTCTTCGTGCTTTTCATTGATTTCAATTTGATATGTGAAATCCGGATACTTCTTAGTAGCATCAGCCATCAACCAATCAAGTAGCTCTGGATATCTGGTATCCCCGGCCCTAACAGCAAGTGTTAGCTCCAGTTCTTTCGCAGACGAATCTGGATGAAGATTACCAACACCAAAGGCAATCGAATCTTCAGTACCACTGAATAGCCAAGTTGGCGAAGGCTCATTTGGGCTATCGATAACCTGCTTGGCGATATCCAAACCAAATGCACCATGAGCTGGATCAACTGCCAGTATTTCAGAGTTGAGTATCTCCAGCACCAACGGTGCATCTTCGATGGTGGCCTGACGAATGAACACTTAGGTTATGGGTGACGTAGTGGACTTGCTGGTAGACGTTCCTGTGAAACCCACTTCTCCTGGTAGCCAGTTGATGAGTTCATAAGATCTAGGAAAGGCTTAGCATCAAACTCTTCTGGACCCATTACTCCAACACCATCCCAGATACCAGTTGCCAATAGTTCTAGAGCAATAACCGGGTTGAATGCAGTCTGAGCGACAACAGCCTGAGCTTCAATAGCAGCCATTGTTACTGCGTTGTCAGCTACGTGATACAGGTAGGTAGCTCTAGGCATTCCGTCCTTACCCTTACCAGTAACTAAGACACCTGCACAGGTCTTACCTGTCATGCGAGGTCCAATGGTTGCTGGATCTGGTAGCACTGAAACAACTACGTCTCTAGGCGCAACTTCTACAGGTCCTTGAGCTGAGCGAACACGAACTGGCTTAGTAGCGTCTAGACCAAGCATGTGTAGAGTTTTTAGAACTCCGATGAAGTCTGAACCTAGCCCGAACTTGAATGTGACTCTGCCAACATCCATTGTTCTAGGAATCATGGTTACTTCTTCGTGCTCAACGTTCACACACTCAACAGCACCAATGCCTTCAGGGAACTCAAAGATCTCTGGCTCGCTGAAAGGCTCTGTTGTGAACCAACCCTTTTTCTTTTCATAAAGTGTTGGAGGGTTTAGACATTCTTCAATGGTTGTCCAAATAGAGAATGATGGAGCAAAGATTTCTTTTCCATTCTCATCAGTAACGCTTAGGTTTCCACCATCTTTGACAGAGACCTCATCGATTTCGCTGAATAGGTGATCTGCTGCATATCTTGCAAAGATATTGCTCAGTCCTGGCTCAACACCAATACCAACTAGAGCAAGCTTTCCTGCTCTTGCCCACTGCTCGTGCAATGCATACTGTGAGTCGCCTAGTTTGATGCCTGTCTTGTGGAAAGGATCTGCTTCGTTCTTTTCACTAAGGCTTAGAGCCATATCTAAGTAATGTGCACCTGCTGTGTAGCAAGCAGAGAAAATAGTTTGAACGAACTTAGGTTCAACTGCGTTTAGAACGTGAGTGATACCAAGTTCAGTGATGAGAGTAGCCATTGATGCTGCGTTTGAAGCATCAATCTTTGATGAGCTGAATCTTGAGGCGACATCTTCGCCGTACTTATTTCTGATCCATTCAATAGTCTTGTCGGCTCTTGATTGGTCGTAGTCACTGACTACCATGTGTTCGTAAAAATCTCTTGTGGCAGCAATCTTGGCCACTGCATCTCCAACGCCTCCAGCGCCTACGAGCAAAATACGCATTTAATTTCACAACCTAAATATTCTTATTTGGAAAGCATCGTTGCCTTCAAAATAAAGCCTACCTAAGCCTTTTACTGCTCGCCCGCTCTTCTTCTGAGTCTCTGGAGAAACTCTATGGTTCTAGGCATTTTAGGGTTCTCAAAGAAGTCCTTGGCTGGACCTTCCTCAATGATTACTCCCCCATCAAGGAAAACAACCCAGTCCGCAACATCTCTAGCGAAGGAAAGCTCATGGGTTGCCATCAAGATTGATGTCCCTGAAGCCTTTAGATCTCTAATGAGTTCCAATACTTCACTTACTAATTCAGGGTCCAGAGCACTTGTCACTTCATCAAGAAGTAACAGGGTTGGGTTTAGAGCTACTGCTCGCATGATGGCTGTTCTCTGCTGCTGACCACCGGATAACTTGTCTGGGTACTCATTAGCTTTCTCTAGAAGTCCGATTCGATCTAGTAGAGCTAGAGCCTTAGTCTTAGCTTCTTCGGCATCAAGGCCTTGAACGTGACGAAGTGCCAAAGTGATGTTTTCAAGGATAGATAGATGAGCGAAGAGGTTATAAGCCTGAAAGACTAAACCGATTTGTCTTCTGACCTCATCCTGGTTGATTCTAGGGTCTGCGATATCAACATCGTTTAGAAGAATCTGACCATCACTGATCTCCTCTAAAAGGTTCACTGATCGAAGCAGGGTTGATTTACCAGAACCAGAAGAACCAATGAGTGCAACAATCTGACCTCGATAAACTTCAAGGTCAATTCCCTTTAGAACATCTTTGTCTTCAAAGCTTTTCCAAACACCTTTGACATTCAGAATCAGAGGCCCAAGTTCATCTACAGGCTTACTCATAGAACACCTCCGGCCTGCTCGCGTTTAGCCAATCGGTTAGTGACATAGTCAGCCGCTCTAACGGTAGGAATAGCTAGAAGAACAAACAGCAACCCAGCAACAACATATGGTGTGAAGTTAGCAAACTGAGCAACCTCAATCTGGGCTGCTCTAACCGCATCAACTGCACCTAAGACGGAGATAAGACCAACGTCTTTCTGTAGTGAAACAAAGTCATTCATAAGTGGTGGAGCTACTTTTCTAAATGCCTGTGGCAACACAACTAATCTCATAGTTTGCCCATAGGTCAAACCAAGTGATCTAGCAGCTAGTCGTTGTGATGGGTGAACAGCTTCAATACCTGCTCTAAATACCTCAGCCACATAAGCGCTATAGGTAAGTGTCAGAGCAACAGTACCGAGAACTTCAACTGGGATTCTTCCTAAGAACTCAAGACGAAGACCAGGAATACCAAAGCCAACTAAATACAAAACAATGATTAGAGGTAACCCTCTGAACAGATCAACATAGCCTCTGGCTAGAAGTCTGATTGGAGTAAAGATAGGTGAACGAAGGGTTCTAAGTAAAGCCAGGGTTAGCCCAAAGACTAGAACGCCGATGGCTGAGAAGAACAGCACTCGTAGGTTGAGTAGCAAGCCATCGATAACGGCAGGGAAAGCTTCAACCGCTGTTTCCCAGTTGAAGAAGCTTTGCTCGACTCGAGGCCAGCCAGGTGAACTCACTAGAGCAAACCAAGCGAATACTGCGAAAGCTAGTGTGCTGACAAAGGCAACAAGAGTTGACTTTCTTTTTCGAGCTAAGCGGAAAGCCCGTCGGTCCAACTCAATTTCACTTGGGCTGAACCTACGGGCTTCGCTTTTACTCATAGGTCTAATTTACTCCAGTACTGGAACACCAGCATCCGCAGTTAGCCACTTAGCCTCAATTGCAGCAAGTGTGCCATCTGCACGTAGCTCATCCAGAGCCTTGCTAACTGCAGCAGTTAGCTTTGAACCCTTGTCTAGCACTAGACCGAACTGGTCACCCTTGTCAGCTGTTGGCAGCTGGCCAATGATAACTCCACCGTCTAGTTCACAGCATGATGCGTAAAGTGCTGTTGGCAGATCTAGCACGATTGCGTCAACCTGACCATTAGTTAGAGCAGCCTTAGCGTCATCGTTTGAGTTGAATGCAAGTGCATCCTGGGTTGGCTGGATTACATCGCGAATTGCGTTGAAAGATGTTGTCCCAGTTGCAGCACCGATTAGGTATCCCTTTAGATCAGCAATGCTTGTAGCACCTGCTGCAGGTGAAGATGAGGTAGTCACAACAACCTGTGATGTCTCGTAGTAAGGGGTTGAGAAGTCGATGTTTGCCTTGCGCTCTTCAGTGATTGAGTACTGCTGCAAGTTGAAGTCAAAGTTCTTAACTCCAGGTGCAATCGCTTCATCGAAAGTTGTGCGGATCCAGATAACGTCTTCCTTAGCAAAGCCAAGTTTTTCAGCAACAGCATATGCAACTGCAGATTCGAAGCCTTCACCTGATTCAGGGTTGTCATCTAGAACCCATGGTGAATAAGCAGGGTTACCTGTTCCAATGGTTAGCTTGCCTTCAGTGACTGTGTCACCAGCAATGCTTCCGGTTGAACAAGCGGTAAGTGTTGTAGCCAATAGCACTGCAGCTGCTGCTGCAAACCCGCGCCATAGCGTTTTCTTCTGTGTAGCCATTTGTGAACTCCTTTAGGTTTTTAAGTATGTTTCAAGTACATTTTGCCCTAAAACTTAGGGCCTTAAAACCAGTGTTACCAAGTGTTACCGTGCTGGCAGGAACTCTTTAGGAATATTGGTGGCTACTAGGTAGTTAGTGAAGATAAAGGTAGTTTCAAAGGTCGAATTGATCAGGTCATAGTCAATACGGGCCTTGGCAGCAGCGATGTCTTCCTCTGTATAGATGTGTGCTGGGAAGTAACCAGGCTTATAGAACATAAGGAAGTAGTGCCCCTTAGGGGTAAGTCTGGCTAGAACCTCTG
>JBIJAB010000064.1:0-5130 GCA_044345975.1 Rhodoluna sp. | reverse complement strand
ATGGCTAAGTTGTATTTCCGCTACGGAGCGATGAACAGCGGCAAAAGCACTGCCCTACTGCAGGTTGCCCACAACTACGAAGAGCGTAGCCAACAGATCCTGATTGCTAAACCAGCCGTCGACACCAAAGGCGACGCCACCATCGTGTCAAGACTTGGTGTTGATAGACACGTGGACTTTCTAGTCACCCCTGATCAGAACTTACGTGAGTTGGCTCACGAGTATGCAAACAATGGCCTAATCATCCCTGGTATCAAGAACCTAGCTTGTTTGCTGATTGACGAGGCTCAGTTCCTTACCCGCGAACAAGTTGATCAAGCCTTTGAACTTGCTGTACTAGACGGCGTTCCAGTCCTTGCCTACGGCATCAGAACAGACTTTCTAACCATTGGTTTCCCAGGATCTATCAGATTGATGGAACTGTCCCACTCACTTGAAGAGCTCAAAACCATATGTCGCTGTGGACGCAAGGCTATGTTTAACGGACGCAAGTTTGACGGCGAGTTCATCTTCGAGGGTGACCAAGTAGCCATTGATGGCGTAGAGGTAACCTACGAGTCGCTCTGTGGAGTTTGCTACCTAAATGAACGTGGCTAACAAAGCTCTATAGAGTATTAGCCCTTTACAGCTCCACCAGTTAGACCTGAAGTGATGTACTTCTGTAGTGCCAAGAACAACGCAACGCTAGGAAGCGCAGAGAGCACAGCACCAGCAGCAAACATCGACCAGTCCTTAGAATACGGATCACTGATGAACTGCTGCAGGCCTGTAGCCAAAGTCAAGCTGTTCGGGTCGGTCAAAAGGATCGAGGCAAGAATAAAGTCGCTGGTAATACCGATGTAGCTAAGCAACATTTGAACGGCAAGAATCGGAGCTACCAGTCTCAAGATAATTGAGAAGAAGATACGAGCATGGCTAGCTCCGTCAATGGTTGCAGCCTCGTCAATTTCCTTAGGCACTGTGTTGAAGAAACCATACATCAGGTAGGTTCCAGCACCCAGTGACCCACCTAGGTAGACCATCATTAGACCAATCTGGCTGTTTAGGCCGAGAATCGGGAATACTCTTCCAACATCAGATAGCAGGCTGTAGATAGCTACAAGGCCCAAGATTGAAGGAAACATTTGCATGAGAATCAATGACAAAAGCCCTGGTCTACGACCCTTGAAACGCAATCTTGAGAAGGCAAAAGCTGCCAAAGCACTTAGGAATACAGATCCAACTGACGTTACGATACCGATCACAACAGTGTTCGCGTACCAGCGCCCGAATGGTCTAGATTCCTGATCAAACAGCGAGATGTAGTTAGCTGGAGAGATTTCAGCAAACAAAGCAGTTGTGTTGTTGATGTCATTGTTTGGGTACAAAGACGTCGACAGAATGTAGAGAATCGGGAAGACAGCGAATGTGCAAACTGCTATTCCTACAAGGTGGCGCCAACCTGTGCTAAAGAACCAACGGAAGATGTTGAATGGTTTCTTAGTTCTAACTGCAACGCTCATTAGACGATCTCCTCAAACTTCTTAGTTCTCTTAAAGCTGATTAGCGAAATAGTTGCAACGACGACGAATATCAGAATCGAGAAGGCGCTTGCCAAACCGAAGTTCTGACCCGTACCGGAGAACGCAATCTTGTAAACGAAGGTAATCAGGATATCCGTACCACCTACGTCATAATCGGTGATTCCCGAGTCCGCGGGTCCACCCTTGGTAAGTAGATAAATTATTGTGAAGTTGTTGAAGTTGAAGGCAAACGAAGCGATCAACAGCGGTGCAATAGAGATCAGAAGCAACGGTAGCTTGATTAATCTAAAGCTCTGCCACCCTGTAGCCCCATCAATCTCAGCTGCCTCATTTAGTTCTGAAGGGATTGATTGAAGAGCACCTGTAGTGATCAAGAACATGTATGGGAAGCCAAGCCAGAGGTTCACTAGAAGCACTGCCATTCGAGCAGGGCCCTCTTCAAGGAGCCAAGGGAAGTTAGCTTCAGATCCAGGCATCTGACCAAAGATAACTGTATTTATGAAGCCATTTTCACGGTTTAGAAGACCGACCCAAACATACGCAGAAAGGAATCCAGGGAACGCGTAAGGAAGAATCATTACGAGCCTATAGAACTTCTTTCCACGCAGCTTCTCGTGGTTGAATACCAACGCAATGAATAGACCGAGAATAAATGTTGTCAAAACTGTGGAGATTGCAAATATAAATGTCCATGAAATCACCTTGACCAAAGGATCTCTTAGTTGAACATCGGTGAAGATGGTTTCAAAGTTTTTAAGTCCTACTTCAACACGCCAACCACCATCAAGCTTGACGTTTTCTAGCACACCATCAAGTCTGTAGAAGCCATCCTCTGCAGGCTTGAAGACATCACCTGCATAGTAGACACCGTAATCATCATCAACAAGAGCAGTGAAAGTGTCAGCAGTCTCGTCATAAACCAGAGTGGATTCTGACGGAAGTGCAATTGTGAATTCAGAGGTTCTTAGACCAACATTCGGGTTGGCAGGATCAGTAATTACACGAATCTCCAGATACTTTGCTTTATCAACGAAAGATAAGTTATTTGGATCTTGCGTTGTGTATCCAACTGCTCTTAGAGCTGCTTTCGCACACGTTTCAGTGTCTTCAGCATACTTGTCGGCACACTCAGTGCTCAAAGTGAACTGATTATCCCCCAGAGGAATAGGTAGTTCACCGTCTTTACCAATAGATACTTTTCCATTGACGTTGTTTGTCATCAAGAAAGCTCTAGACCCATCGCTGTCGTCCTTGACCAAGTTGATTGTGTAGTCAGGGCCATCGACGATACGGTAAGCCGCGTTCTTGATTGTTTGAATTGCTAAGGCTTTGTCACCGTTGTGCGCACTTCCATAGTTCGTGAAGGCGGTGTAACCGCTAAACATGGTGACGTAAACCTGGAAAACGATAAGGAAAAGAACACCAGGTGTGAGGTACTTTGCAGGGAGTCCACCTTTACGAAGGTAAATCCAGTTCACAATAAGAAGTACAAGGATGCTTAGCACTGCTTGCACCACTAGTTCTGAAGCAATCAGAACCATGATCATGGTCACAGCAATAGCGTCGACTGTTCCTAAAACACCGAGTTTCCACAAGGTGCCTGAAACACTTGGGCCTGATTCTCCCCAAGCCTTGAGCTTCTTAGTCGCCATCTGTTTAACCTATTCCCTAGACAAAGCCGTTTATCTTTACAGCGTAAGAGGTGGGTGTCTCCAACGAAATGAAGACACCCACCCGATAACGCTTAGTTACTTACTTGATTTATCGATTGTTGACTGCAGAGCCTTAACCATCGCAGCCCATGCTACGTCTGGCTTCTTCTCTTTACCCTGGATGATGCGGGTCTGAGCTTTACCCCAGATTGTCCACGCAGCTGCCATCGCAGGTGAGTTTGGCATTGGCACTGTGTTAGCTGCGTTAGCGAAACCAGCAACAACTGGGTTGTCCTTGGCACGGTTTAGAGCAGCCTTGTTAGCAGGGGTCTTGTTGAAGTTGTCGTACAGGTTGAACTGAACGCTTTCAGAAGACATCCAACGCATTAGGTCCACAGCAGCAGGTACGTTGGTTACGTTACCTGGCTTTGAAGCCATCATCAGGTAGCCACGAATACCCAGGAACTGCTTTGGCTTTAGCTTGGCAGAAGTAGGCCCTGTTGGGAATGGATCAATCGCGTAGCCAGTTCCGACCTTTAGGCCAGTCTTGCAACCACCAGCACCTGCTTCAATTGCGTTGATGTTCCAGGCACCAGTTACCCAGTACTTGATTGCTCCAGTTGTGACTTTCTTGCCCTTAACAGTTGTTGTCTTTGTCGGGTTCAAGAAATCACAGAGGATTTTTGCGTTTGATGGTGGGCCAAAGAACTTGGTTCCCTTCTGCTGTAGCCACTTAGCAAAAGCGGCACCGTTAGCACCACCCATGCCTACCTTGCTAGTCCAGTCACCGTTCTTATCGAATGTGAACACTGGGGCATTGAACATGGTCTGGAACGGGTACATGTGATATGGATCAGAGTTGGTTGCGTCGTAGTTGATACCTAGTTCGCCATCCTTGATGTCGTTCACAGATTTCAGCGGCTTAGGCGCCTTCTTGACGTTACGAAGGATTGCAATGTTTTCGGTCCAACCAGGAGTTCCGTAGAACTTTCCGTTGTACTTCATCGCTTGCAAAGCTCCAGGAACAAAGTCATCCTTGAAGTTAGCTGGCAAGTACTGGTCGATAGGAGACAGAACGTTAGCTGCAGCTAGGTTACCGATCCAGTCGTGGGCCGCTCCAGCCAAAATGTCTGGGCCAGTTCCACCAGGAACAGCAGTCTTTAGAACTTCACGTACAGTACCAAAGTCTCTTTCAACAAGCTTTGCTGTGTAGTTCGGGTTTGCTGTGTCCCAAGCTGCAACACGAGCCTTGATGGTGTCAAGAGTTCCCTTGTCAGCCCAGATTACGAGCTCCGATGATGCGGAGGCTGGTGATGCAACGGTCAGTCCCCCACCTAGCACGGCGAGTGCTGTGAATAAACCAACCACTTTTCTAGTTGTTGTCTTCATTTCCTTATCCTTTGTTCATTTCCAATTTTGCTGCCCCGAATGAGACAGTTCCGAAACCTATCGCCACACCACTAACGTGCTGTTAGCAGCAACTGTAGCGACTTTTGTCTTCTTTAGCACTGAGAGTGTTGCAACGCCTGCTTTATCGCCGTTCACCACAACGTTCCAGTTACCTGTTGAAGGTAGAGTTACCTTCTTTGAGGTTGAGTTAGGGTTTGAGATAACCACGATGGTCCCCCACTTGTCCTTGACCGCTTTACCATTCAGTGAGTAAGCAATAACATCATCAGGAGCATTCAGGAACTTGAGGTTCGCTGAAATAGCTGCAGGTGAACTCATTCTGAAAGCTGGGTGAGCTTTACGCAGAGCAATCAATCCCTTGTGGTAGTCAACAGTAGATCTGTGCTTCACGCGCTCAGGCCACTTCAAGCTGTTCACCTGGTCAGATGAGTTGTAGCTGTTGTGGTCACCATTCTTGCTTCTCAAGAATTCTTGACCAGCCTGAATGAATGGAGTTCCCTGTGCCAAAAGAATCAAAGCACCGATCTGTCTCTGCTGCTTGATTA
>JBIJAB010000063.1:0-5137 GCA_044345975.1 Rhodoluna sp. | reverse complement strand
GTACTCGCACCTGCCCACAGCACTGCGTAGAACACGACACCAGCCGCACCGATACCTGTGCGAGTTGGAGCGTTACGTGGACGGTCAAGAGCGTGGTGCTCGCGCTTGTCGCCAGTGACCCAGTTCTCAATGAACGGGTAAACAGCAACTAGAGCTAGGAAGATCAAGCTGATTGCAAGTGGAATCAAGATGTTCATTGACACTGTGTATTCACCAAGCATGAATTCCATACCAGTTGGTGCTAGACGCAATGCACCATCCAACCAACCGATGTACCAGTCAGGCTGTGTTCCTGCTGAAACAGGGGATGGGTCGTAGCCACCGTAGTTCCAGATTGGGTTGATGGTGAAGAAGGCTGAGATAACCATAATCACACCGAACACGATGAAGAAGAATCCACCAGCCTTAGCTACGTAAACAGGCATTAGTGGGTAACCAACAATGTTCTTGTCGCTCTTACCAGGACCTGCGTAGTGAGTGTGCTTGTGAATAATCAACATGAACAAGTGCAGGGCAAGGAACACAAGGATCAATGCAGGAATAATCATGATGTGTAGTGAGTAAAGACGAGCGATAACTACGTGACCTGGGAACTCTCCACCGAATAGGAGAGAAGAAATTCCAGTTCCAATGAATGGAACACCCTTAATCATTCCATCGATGATTCTCAAACCGTTTCCTGACAGAAGGTCATCAGGAAGTGAGTAACCAGTGAATCCAGCTGCCATTGCAAGAACGAAAAGCATGAAACCAACAACCCAGTTCAATTCGCGTGGCTTGCGGAATGCACCTGTGAAGAAAACGCGAAGCATGTGTAGACCTGCCGCTGCAACGAAAAGCAGAGCAGACCAGTGGTGAGCTTGCCTCATCAGAAGTCCGCCTCGAACCTCGAATGTGATGTAAAGGCTTGATTCATACGCCTTAGACATCATCGCTTCCTTTAGGGGAGCGTAGACACCGTCGTATCTAATCATCGCCATTGAAGGGTCGAAGAAGAAGGTAAGGAATGTACCAGTGATCAACAATACGAAGAACGAGTACATTGCAACTTCACCGAGCATGAATGACCAGTGATCAGGGAAAATCTTTCTTCCGAATTCCTTAAGAATTCCTGAAGCGCCAACTCTCTCATCAACGTAGTTAGCAGTTCCAGCTAGGAAGGTGTTGCTCTTTGGTTTAGTTTTTGTCATTGACATTACTTCACGCTCCTATCCCAGAATGATGGACCAACGGGCTCTAAGAAGTCGCTTTGAGCAACTAGGTAACCTTCGCTGTCAACAGTGATTGGAAGCTGAGGGAGTGCTCTAGCAGCTGGACCGAAGACAACCTTGCAACCATCGACTAGGTCGAATGTTGATTGGTGGCATGGGCAAAGCAGGTGGTGTGTGTGCTGCTCGTAAAGAGCAACAGGGCAACCAACATGTGTGCAAATCTTTGAGTAGGCAACGATACCTTGGTAAGACCAGCCCTTGCGTTCTTCTGTTTCAATCAATTCGCTTGGGTCTACGCGAACAAGAAGAACAGCAGCTTTAGCTTTCTCTTCCAAGTAATCCTTTTGCTCTGGGTTCAAGCCCGCAGGAATAACCTGGAACACAGAACCAAGTGTCACATCAGACGCCTTGATTTCAATTCCTGTTGGGTCCTTAGCTAGGCGAGTACCCTTCTTCCAGAATGTGTGTCTAAGGGAGTCGCCTGGGTTTGGTCCAAGGTCAGCGAGAAGAATAATTCCTGGCAATGGAAAAAGTGCGAGAGATCCGTAAAGGGTTCTGCGAATCAGCTTTCTTCTTGTGAAACCAGATTCTTGGTTTGCTGCAGCCAGAATCTCAATTGCAGCTGCACGCTTTTCGTCTGAGCCACGAGTTAGGTGACGCTCTTCAGAAACCTCGTGATCTGGCATCAAAGTCTTTGCCCAGTGAACCGCACCAATACCAATACCAAGTAGACCTAGAGTCATACCGATACCTAGATACATGTTGTTTAGGCGAACGCTTGAAAGATCTTCTGAAAGAGGGAAAGCGAAGTATGCCCATAGTGCGAATGCACTTCCTAGCATTGAAAGTGTGAAGAGAAGTGCTACCTGACGAACAGCAGCCTTCTCATGCTTGACGCTCTTGTCAGTCATGCGAACACGGTGAGGCTCAAGACCTGGGTCAGCGACTGCATCTGTCTTAGCTACAAGAAGACCGCCGTCGTACTCGTGGTCTGAGTAAGAGCCAGAAACTTTTTCAAGTCCCTTTTGTGTTTCTACTTCTTTCGAGTTGTCGCTCATGTAATCTCTCTACTTAGTTTGACTTGGCTGCAAGCCAGATAGCGATGATGATTAGTAAACCTAGAAGACCGAACCAGGCAACGAGTCCTTCGGATACTGGACCTAGGCTTCCTAGTTCTTCTCCACCAACAGATGCATTCTCTTGAACGTAAACAAGGTAGGTGATGATGTCGTTCTTCTGTTCAGGGGTGATGTTGGCATCGTTGAATACAGGCATGTTTTGTGGACCTGTGATCATTGCTTCATAAATAATCTTTGGTGATGAGTTCATCAAATGAGGTGCGTACTTACCTTCAGTTAGAGCACCACCAGCACCAGCTGCGTTGTGACACATTGCACAGTTGATTCTGAAAAGTTCTCCACCAGTTGATGGATTTCCATTTGCTTGAAGATAAGCCTCGTCTGGAATCGAAGGGCCATCAGCAAGAGAGCCAATGTACGCGGCCATAGCGGCGATTTCTTCTTCAGTGAACTGAACTGGCTTTACTTCAAGCTGGGGACCGCTAGCAGCTCCTGGCATACGACCTGTTGAAACTTGGAAGTCAACTGAAGCTTCTCCAACACCAATCAAGCTTGGACCGTTAGCAGTTCCTTCAGCATTCTTACCGTGACATGAAGAACAGTTTGCTAGGAAGATCTTCTTACCTAGATCGATTTGTTCCTGAGTTCTAATAACTTCGCGGTTAGGGGATACCGCTGCACTAACTGTTGTGTAACCAGTTCCGACAACTAGAAGACCCGCGAACATGACTATACCTAGTGCTTTCGGACTGCGTCGCAATCCATTCATCTTGCGCCTAAGTTGCTTCATTTATAGATCCAGCTCTTTTCTTTTGTTTGTTTATTTCAAAACGTAAATGATGAGGAACAGACCAATCCAAACCACATCAACGAAGTGCCAGTAGTAGGAGACAACAATTGCAGCTGTAGCTTCCTTGTGTCCAAACTTCTTAGCTGCGAAGGTTCTTCCGATTACGAACAGGAAGGCAATCAAACCACCTGTCACGTGCAAGGCGTGGAATCCAGTAGTGATGTAGAACGCAGAACCGTAAGAGTCGCTGCTTAGAGTGACACCTTCGCTAATCAAAATCGCGTATTCCCAAACCTGACCAGCTACGAAAACAGCTCCTAGAACATAACTGATCATGAACCACTCGACCATTCCCCACTTCATAGGGGACTTACCGGTGGATCTTGGCTGCATACGTTCAGCTGCAAACACACCGAACTGGGCTGTGAATGAGGACGCAACAAGAATAAGAGTGTTTATAAGAGCGAAAGGTACGTTTAGAATTTCCGTTCCAGCAGACCATACCTCAGGTGCATTGGCTCTTAGGCTGAAATACATGGCAAAAAGAGCCGCAAAGAACATGACTTCGCTACCAAGCCAGACGATGGTTCCTACGGAAGTCGCACTTGGGCGGTGAATTTGCTGGTTGGCTAGGGGGGCAGTCGACATGGCTTAATACTACCTTCACAAATCGTTATGAATGCGTTGTTTTCCCTATTGTGGCGTGGATTTTTTAGCAGAAAAGCATCTTTTCGATGGCTAAACTTATGCTCATGAATCAAGAGCTGAGTTGGTCATCGATCCTTGCTGACCTAAGTCACAATAATGACTTGACCAGGGGAGAAGCCACCTGGGCTATGGAGCAAATCATGGCTGGTCAAGCTAGTGAAGAAGACATGTCCGCCTTCCTTCTTGCATTGAGGTCTAAAGGCGAAACGCTTGATGAAATCTCAGGCTTTGTTGATGTAATGCTTGCTAACGCTCTTCCAATTCCTGTCTCTAAAGATGCCATTGACATCGTTGGAACGGGCGGAGATCAGCTTGGCACGGTCAATATATCAACCATGGCAGCAATCGTTACTGCTGCCTGTGGCTACCCAGTTTTGAAACACGGTAGCCGATCCGCTTCAGGTAAAACAGGATCTTCAGAGATGCTCGAAGCTCTAGGAATCAACCTCAACCTAAGCCCCGACCAACTGGCAGAAGTTTTCACCGAAACTAACATCACTTTCTTCTTTGCACCGATGTTCCATCCATCTTTGAAGCACGTAGGCCCAACTAGAAAGAAGTTAGGGGTTCCAACAACCTTCAACTTCTTAGGCCCATTAGCCAACCCAGCTCAGCCCATAGCGACCGCTCTGGGGGTCGCAAACCCAGCGGTGGCTCCATTGATAGCCTCGGCAATGGCACAAAGGGGCCGAACAGCCTTAGTTTTCAGGGGTTCTGACGGTCTAGACGAGCTCACAACGACTGGATCAAGCACTATTTGGGTGGTTTTTGATGGAAAAGTCACTGAATACAAGTTCGATCCAGCAGATATTGGCATCAAACTAGCCTCTGTGGATCAACTATTGGGCGGCGATGCCCAGGAGAATGCCTCCACCGCGAAGGCTATCTTCGGCCTAAAAACAGGGTTTATGGGGGATAAGGACGCAATTCGAGACATTGTGGCTCTGAATGCGGCAGCTGGCATGACTGCCTACGAATTAGCCAAAATGACTTCGGCAGATCAGTTCAACTTGAACGATTCTTTAGCAAAGAACTTTGCACTTGCAATCGACGCAATCGACAACGGCAAAGCTTTAGTGAAACTGAACCAGTGGGTTGAAAAGAGTCAATCCTTCGGGGAGTAGCCGTTCTTGGCTAATAAAACATTACTTGACATAATGTTCATTATCGGGGTTATATCCAAGAATGGGGACTAGGCCTGGTACCTTGCCCTAAGCCATTTTCTTAGCTCGTGTGGTGCTAACGGCTCATCGCTTTCCATCAACTCTGGAATTGTCCACCAACGATATTCCAGAATGTCTCTGAGTTCATCCTGAGTAAATCCAGATGTATCAGGATCAAAGTTTTGA
>JBIJAB010000005.1:0-18342 GCA_044345975.1 Rhodoluna sp. | reverse complement strand
GCATTGCACGAATAACAGCAACTGAATCTGGAAGATGATCTTCCATCGTCTTTATTTCAACTCCAGCTGCTACTGAGATAACTAAAGCGTCCTTAGATATCACACCTCTAACTTCTTCTAGTACCTCTAAGACATAAGCGGGCTTCACAGCGACTAGAACAATGTCCGCGCCTTCAACAGCTAAAGAGTTAGCATTTGGTTGATAGTCCGTTGCAAAGGCAGTGAGTCCAAACTTCTTAGCAAGCTCCTCAGCACTGGCAACAGATTTAGTTGTTGCTCTAACATCAGAACCCTTAGTTCCGTTTTGAATCATTCCCGCAAGGATTGCGGTTCCCATGGAACCTGCTCCTAGAAAAGCAACTGTTTGTGTCATGTAACTAGTTCAACACAAACTGTGGCTTGTTGGTGCTCAGAATGCCATTTACATCTGCTTCGAGAATGTAACTTGCTCCACCTGCAGTTACCTCAGGTAGTCCATCAACAGCTGCACAACCAACATCACCAGATCGCACTCTGTCCCAAGGGCTAGCAGGGGCAGTGAGGGTATCGTTTGGCTTAAGCATTAGCGGCTCTGATGCAAATCTTGGAGCATTGCAATCTTTAGAATCCCAGATTCTGTCACTTCCACTTGTGATCTTGTAGAAGGTGACATCTGTGCCGAGGTTGAATTTACATTCAACACTTCCGGTGTTGGTAACTGAGAACCAAATGTATGGAGTATCGCCTGGGTTGAAAGCTAGCTGAGGCTGAGCATCTTTGGTTCCAACGTGAGCTTCAATACTTATTTGCTGTGATTGACATTCTGCTCCAGCAACAATGGTTGGTGCTTGGTTCTGATTGAACAGTGAACCAACCCAGCCAAAAAATGACATGACTCCGGCAATGATTCCCCAGAGCAATCCGATTACAACAGTTAGGAATACGAGGCGTCTGATTAGTAGTTCGCGAGGAGATGGGTATCTAGAAAACATAAGACTAGTTTGCCAGCGGGTTTGCTATAGCAAGCGAAGCATGCGGGTGTTGCCTAGTGTGTTTTGTTTTACTCGGGCTAGATCTAGGAACTCAGCGATACCGTCATCAGCTGACTGAACCATCTGCTGGAAGGTTGCCTCATCTACTGGGACATCGCTAATTTCCTCAAACCCGCAGCGAGCAAAGAAGTCCACTTCGAAGGTTAGACAGAAGACTCTTCTGATTCCTAGGGTGTACGCACGTTCAACAAGGGCCTCAACCACAGCTTTACCAAGACCCATGCCTCGAGCGTTCTGGTCAACCACTAGAGATCTAACCTCAGCCAAGTCTCCCCACATAACATGCAAAGCACCTGCAGCCAGGATTCGCCCATCCTTAGCTTCAGCAACTACGAACTCTTGGACGCGCTCATACAGAGCGACCAACTGGTGCTGAAGCAAGACATTGCTGTCAACCAGAGGTGCGCGCATTGCCTGGATGGCGACGATGTCGCTGGTTCTAGCTGGTCTCAGAACAAATTCTTTATCGGGCATTGCTAAATGCTAGCAATTTCTCTCACGTTTGAGGTGAAAATGAACTCGCCACCAACAAGATCAGCAACAACATCGCTTGCGTTCTTGATGACCCCCTGCAGAATGCTCTCAGAGATCTGGTCTTCGATTTCACGCTGAACAGCACGACGCAGTGGTCTTGCTCCCAGTGCTGGGTCGTAACCTAGCTCAATCAAACGCTCTTTCGCAGCTGTTGTGAGGGTAAGAGTAATGTCTCTCTCCTCTAGGCGTACGTTTAGCTTCTTGATGAATAGGTCAACAATCTCCATCAATTCAGACTTAGATAGCTGAGGGAAGACGATGACATCATCAACACGGTTCAAGAACTCTGGCTTGAAGTGCTTCTTTAGTTCATCGTTTACCTTACCCGCCATGCGGTCGAAGTCATTCTTCTGGTCACCTTCAAGGTTGAATCCAAGAGCACCCTTAGAGATGTCCTTGCTTCCCAAGTTGGTGGTCATGATGATGATTGTGTTCTTGAAGTCAACAACACGGCCCTGACCATCGGTTAGGCGACCCTCTTCAAGAATCTGCAACAGTGAGTTGAAGATATCTGGGTGAGCCTTCTCGATCTCATCGAATAGAACAACGCTGAAAGGCTTGCGGCGAACACGCTCAGTTAGCTGACCACCTTCATCGAATCCAACATATCCAGGAGGGGCACCGAATAGACGTGAGACAGTGTGCTTTTCTGCATACTCGCTCATATCTAGAGAGATTAGAGCACCTTCGTCATCGAATAGGAATTCAGCCAAAGCCTTAGCAAGCTCTGTCTTACCAACACCGGTTGGACCTGCGAAGATGAATGAACCTGAAGGACGGTTAGGGTCTTTTAGTCCAGCACGCTGACGACGGATTGCCTTTGAAATAGAATCAACGGCAGCCTTCTGACCGATAACTCTTCTGTGAAGTTCTGCTTCCATGAAGATCAGCTTCGCTGACTCTTCTTCGCTTAGCTTGAATACTGGGATACCAGTAGCAGCAGCTAGAACTTCAGCGATTAGACCTTCGTCAACAACGCCGTGAGCTGCAACATTTCCAGTGCGGAACTGCTTGGTCATCTTCGCACGCTCAGCAATGAGTTTCTTCTCTGTGTCACGAAGCTTTGCGGCACCTTCGAAGTCTTGAGAATCAATTGCCTTCTCTTTGTCCACTCGAACTCCCGCAATCTTTTCTTCAAGATCACGTAGCTCTGGTGGTGAAGAAAGGATAGATAGACGCAGTCTTGCTCCAGCTTCATCGATTAGGTCAATCGCCTTGTCTGGTAGGTAACGGTCAGATACATATCTGTCAGCAAGCTTCGCAGCAGCAACGATTGCACCATCAGTAATTGAAACCTTGTGGTGTGCTTCGTAACGGTCACGAAGGCCCTTCAAGATGTTGATGGTCTGTGGAACGCTTGGCTCGTTAACCTGGATTGATTGGAATCTACGCTCAAGAGCAGCATCCTTCTCAAAGTACTTTCTGAACTCATCTAGGGTGGTTGCACCAATAGTTTGTAGTTCACCACGAGCAAGCATTGGCTTCAAGATAGATGCAGCGTCAACCGCACCTTCAGCTGCACCTGCTCCAACTAGTGTGTGGATCTCATCAATGAAAGTGATGATGTCGCCACGGCCCTTGATTTCCTTGATGACCTTCTTCAGTCTCTCTTCGAAGTCACCACGGTATCTTGAACCTGCGATTAGGGAACCTAGGTCTAGTGTGTAAAGCTGCTTACCCTTTAGAGTTTCTGGAACGTTGCCAGCAACGATTGCCTGAGCAAGACCTTCAACAACTGCGGTCTTACCAACACCTGGTTCACCAATAAGAATTGGGTTGTTCTTAGTTCTTCTTGAAAGAATCTGCATGACTCTTTCGATTTCTCTTTCACGACCGATAACTGGATCTAGTTTTCCTTCGGCAGCAGCCTGAGTTAGGTTCTTACCGAACTGGTCAAGAACCTGTGAGCCCTTTTGTGGAATAGCTTCGCCGCCAACGGTTGCTGATTCTTTTCCTTCAAAGCCTTGAAGCATTTGCTGAACCTGTGCACGAACCTTGTTGGTGTCAGCACCTAGCTTGGTTAGAACCTGAGCGGCTACGCCTTCGCCTTCTTTGATAAGACCGAGTAGAAGGTGTTCGGTTCCAATGTATGAGTGACCTAGCTGCAGAGCTTCACGAAGAGATAGCTCAAGAACCTTCTTAGCTCTTGGAGTAAAAGGGATGTGTCCTGTTGGAGGCTGCTGTCCTTGACCAATGATCTCCTTGACCTGGTCTCTAACTGCCTCTTGAGAAATACCGAGTGCTTCTAACGCCTTAGCGGCTACGCCTTCGCCTTCGTGGATCAGACCGAGCAGGATGTGCTCAGTACCGATGTAGTTGTGGTTTAGTGACTTAGCTTCTTCTTGAGCTAAAACAACTACCCTGCGGGCCTTATCAGTGAACTTCTCGAACATTTACTTCTCCTTTGACACATTTAGTGCTTACAAAGAAGATAACCCTGAAAAGAGCCATTTGTTGCCGCTGTTCGCCAAGGGAAGAACGGGATTTAGAAGGCAGGCCCCATAGCAAGGCTTACAGCCAGAGCACCCAGGAATCCTAGGGCTATGGAGAGCAGGTGTTGGTTACGGGTCAAGGCAAAAGGCTTGGTTGCCTTGATGGCGTTGTAGTTGGCCACCATAGTCTTCTTAGCCTCTTTATCGTTTGCATACTGAGAAAGAGCTGCCTGGTAGCCAGGAAGCCTAAGCCCGCTGATGGTAATAATCATCAGGTTGCTACCTAAGTAAGCGGCTAGGGCTACCACAGGAAGGAAGAACGTTCCTTCAAAAGAGATGCTCATAAACATCAAGACCATGAGAGCACCGCCGTAGATTGCCATGTTCTTTACAAAAGTGGTGTTCATGAATACCACGTAATGTTCAGCTTTGTTCTGTTCCATTTGATCCCCCTTTGGGCTTGTTATTCTTTGGTCTGATTAGCCGCTAGTTTCGCTCGCTCTTCAGCTTCAACTTCGGCTCTAACTTTACGCTCTTTAGCATCCGCTCCGAGGATTGACTTGAATAGGAAATAAACCAAAAACATCATGCTGATTGGTGGCAGAGTTGCGATTAGTGCATCAATGACAACTTGCATGGTTACTTCACCAACGGGAACATGATTGTTTCACGAATACCAAGACCAGTAAGGCTCATCAACAATCTGTCGATACCCATACCCATTCCACCTGTTGGTGGCATACCAAACTCAAGAGCCTTCAAGAAATCTTCATCAAGTTTCATAGCTTCTGGATCTCCAGCTGCAGATAACTTAACCTGAGCAACAAATCTTTCACGTTGAATAACAGGGTCTACTAACTCTGAGTAACCGGTAGCTTGCTCATAACCTCTGATGTATAAATCCCACTTCTCAACAACTCCCGGCTTTGATCTGTGGTTACGAACCAGAGGTGAAGTGTCAACAGGGAAATCCATTACAAAGGTTGGCTTCTGCAAGTCACCCTTTACAAAGTGCTCCCATAGCTCTTCAACGTATTTACCGTGCAGTGGGTGATCAATTTCAAGACCTTCTTTATCAGCAAGTGCCTTTAGAGCCTTGATGTCTGTGTCAGGAGTGATTTCAACTCCTGCAGCTGCTGAAAGAGATTCAAACATTGAGATGCGAGCCCATTCACCTGAAAGGTCATTTACTTCACCGTCTTCTAGCTGAACCTGTAAAGTGCCGAAAACATCCATTGCTGCATTCTGAATCAGAGTCTGAGTAAGTTCTGCCATGGTTTTGTAGTCACCATATGCTTCGTAAGCTTCCAGCATTGCAAACTCAGGTGAGTGTGTGCGGTCAGCACCTTCGTTTCTAAAGTTTCTGTTGATTTCATAAACACGATCGATACCACCAACTACTGCTCTCTTAAGGAATAGCTCTGGTGCAATACGTAGGAAGAGTTCTGTGTCAAAAGCATTTGAGTGAGTCTTGAAAGGTCTAGCTGATGCTCCACCGTGAATGGTTTGCAGCATCGGTGTCTCAACTTCAATAAAGTCATCTTTAGTAAAGGTGTTACGCAGTGACTGCATTACCTTACTTCTAATCTGAACTACTTCACGAGCACGGTCACGAACAATCAAATCAACGAAGCGGTGACGAACTCTATATTCTTCCCCTAGTTCGTTATGTAGATTTGGAAGAGGTCTTATGGTTTTAGCTGCGATTGCCCAACTATCAACAAGAATTGAAAGCTCTCCGCGCTTAGAAGTAATAACTTCACCTTCAACGAATAGGTGATCACCTAGGTCAACAAGTTCTTTGTATTCTTCAAGTTTTTCTTCGCCAACCTTATCTAGCGAAAGCATGACCTGGATGCGAGATCCTGTTCCTGCCTGCAAGGTAGCAAAGCAAAGCTTTCCTGTGTTTCTCTGGAACATAACTCGACCTGCAAGAGAAACCTTGTCACCAGTTGCAACATCAATCTCTAACTCTGGGTACTTGTTCTTGACCTGGTCGATGGTGTGAGTAATAGGAAGGCTAACTGGGTAGGCATCCTGACCTGAAGCAAGGATGCGCTCACGCTTAGCCATACGAATAGCAATCTGTTCTGGCAGATCCTGCTCGTCTTCCATTGGGGCTAATTGTTCGTCGGTCATGCCGGCTCCTGAATATAGAAAGTTATGTTGTCAATAAGTCGAACTCCATCCACCACAACAGCAACAAGTAACTGGACTTCGCCATGGAACCCGTCGCTTATTGGTGAAAAGGTACTCTTATCAACTAGCGCTAGATAATCAAGTTTAGCCAGCGGCGGACAATCCAGAGCACTACTAGCCTCAGCTAAAGCAACCGATGGTTTTTCACCTTCTGAAATGCTCTCCTGAACCTGCATCAAGGTAGCAAACAGCGTAGGAGCGAAGCTTCTTCCTTCAACAGACAAGAACCTATTCCTACTGGATTTAGCCAGGTAGTCATCTTCTCTAACAGTCATGGCTTCAATGATCTCGATGGAGTCATTGAACTCTCTATGCACCATGCGCTTGATTAGAAACAGCTGCTGAGCATCCTTAGCCCCAAAGATCGCAACCTCAGGCTTGACTACCTCAAAGAACCAAGAGACAACCTGAAGCATTCCCTCAAAGTGACCTGGTCTAGATACCCCTTCAAAGACTGTTCCTAGAGCCCCGGCTCTTGGTTTTGGTTGAGCATCAGCTCCTTCTGGATAGACTTCCTCAACACTTGGAACAAACAATAGAGCAGGCGGATTTGTTAGTGCTGATAAAGCTTTGATGTCACTTTCAAGAGTTCTTGGGTACCTATCAAAGTCTTCGCCTTTACCAAACTGGGTTGGGTTCACGAAGATGCTCATCACAACAAAGGCATCCTGATTCTGATTACCTTCTTCAATAAGAGATAGATGTCCTTCGTGCAGAGCACCCATGGTTGGAACAAAAACAACAGTTTTGCCTAGGGCTTTAGCCTGAGATATTTCACTCTGCAGATCACTAACGGTTTCAACTAACTTCAATCGTTTTCGCCTTCTAGTAAATCTGCTGGGTCAATCTCAACAACAGCACTTCTAAGTGATTCCTCTAAAGCAGATCTCATGATGCCAGAGAGAATCTGTCTTGACTTATCGATGTTTGCATCTTCTAGCAAAGTAATAGCTTGACCGACAATCAACGAAGTGAATGATGACGCAACTGAAATCGCTTCAGCGTAATTAGCTCTTGCTTCAAGGGGAACATGAACCGGTTCTCCACCTAGTTCAATTGCAAGAGTTTGAACAACAGGTAACACTGCCTTTGGTGAATCAACAGCGATGTAGCTATCCATGAGTCTGGTTCTATCAACAGATGCAATACCGGTGAAACGTATTGCTGGATGAATAGCCATCGGAACAACCCCTAGCGAGAGTGCTTCATCGAATACTTCGTAACCGTAATCAGGTGAAGTGTGTGCAACTAGCTGACCTCTTGAAAAAGACTCTGTCTTCACTAAACCAGAAACTAGTTTCTCAATTTCAGTTCCTGGTATTGCCAAGATAACTAAATCAACATCAGCAACTGCATCAATAACTGGCTTGATTGAAACTCCAGGCAGAACAGCACCAACCTGTTCTGCTCTGGCTGGATCTGTTGTTGCTATCGCCATTAGAGAATGTCCTGCATCTGAGATGGCTTTAGCCATGGCTAGACCTACTGGTCCTGCTCCTATGACAGCAACGTTTAGACGACTAGTCATCTTTCTTCTTGTCGCTAGGTAGTTTGCATACTTGCTCAACTACAAAACCAACAACTAACAGAAGCAATGCTGCAGCTAATGCTGTGATGTTTAGAGTCGTTGCTTCTGGAACAACAACGGGAGCAGTGAACTGCTTCACAAGAACTCCAGCATGCCAACCAATGAAGAGTGCTCCAGTAATGGCTGCTGCTTTAGAAATAAGAAGAACGCGAAAGGCATAGAACGGGTTTACTGGCAGCAATCTGTTTGGTGTTGCAGCCTTTATGAGATTCTTCTTGTATTTCCAGATAGGAACAGCCAGGCCGATAAGTATGACTGCAATCAATGAAGTTGAAAGAGCAAGCGTGGCTCCACTGATTGGAACTTCAAAGCCATTGTTAACTGCCCAGGTGCTGTAACCAAAACCAACAACAGCTGACGCTACTGCTACTAGAGCAATCATTAGAGGACTGATTGGTTTCAATTGAGTTTCACCTGATCTACATAAACTTCAGCTAACTTCTCTATTCTGCCAACTCCAGGAAGTTCTGCTTTCTGATTCATTAGATACCAAGGAACAATCACAAATGATCTGTTCTTGGCCTCTGGGTGAGGAATAACTAGATCTGGCGATCTGAAGTGAGTATTGCCATAAGTAATGATGTCGATATCAATGTTTCTATCGCCCCAACGCTCTTTGCGTTTTCTGCCTAACTTTTGCTCAATAGCCTGTAATGCCTTTAGTAACTGCTCAGGCTTGAGCGGTGTCTCTATTTCTGCTACACAGTTCAGAAATCTTGGCTTTGAAGAATCAACCCCCGCTAAAGTGAGGGCTTTAGATTCAACGACTGGGGAAATATCGGTTAGGTATATGTCAGGAGTAGTTGAGATTAGAGCGAGGGCCTTTACTAACCACTTGCGACGTTGACCTAAATTACTTCCAAGAGCTATGACAGCAACTGTCATTAGTTCTCTCGCTTAGCCTTGACAGTGATGCTGACATCTTCAAACTCATAAGGAATAGGTGCACCTGGTTTGTGAACAGTGATCTTGGCTTTGAGCACTTTGCCGCCACCGAAGTTCAAGGCGTAATCAAGAAGTCTTTGAGCGAGTGTCTCTAATAAATCAACCGGGTTGTTCTTAGTTAGTTCAACTAAACCTTTGGCAAGGTCACCGTAGTGAGCTGTGTGATTGAGATCATCTGAGAAAGCTGCCTTATCTCCATCAACCCAGATACTTGCATCTATATAGAAGTCCTGGCCGTTTTGTCTCTCAAAATCAAATACGCCGTGGTGCGCGAAGACTCTAAGTCCGGTGATGGTTATCTTGTGGCGCATAGGTCAATTCTGCCTTAGGAAGACGTCTTATCGGCTTCACCTTCATGCAAAGCCCCAACAATGCTAATGGCATCGGTAGTAGCAAGCACATTGTGAACCCTAACTCCCCAAAGCTTTCTCTGCATGAGTAGAGCGGTTAAAACAGCAGTAGCAACATCTCTTCTCTCGTGAGAGACAGAGTTAGGCTCTTCTTGATCTAAAGCACCTGCGATGAACCTTTTTCTGGAGGCACCAACAAGTATGGGTAGGCCCAACTTCTCAAGTTCATCCAGTCTTGCCACCAACTGCCAGTTCTGCTTCATGTCTTTAGCAAAGCCAAGACCTGGATCAATAACTATCTTCGATCTTTCAACACCAGCGGCAACTGCCGCCTCAACTCTTTCGTTGAGTTCGTTAGCAACCTCCACGGCCACGTCTGCATATGAGTTCATAGTGTCCATGACATTGGAGTGTCCACGCCAGTGAGAAATCACTATTGTCGCTTTTGTTTCAGCAGCCACTTTGAACATGTTCTCATCAGCAAGCCCACCGGAGACATCGTTGATGATGGTTGCTCCAAGCAAAACAGCAGCTAGAGCTGTCTCTGAGTTCATAGTGTCAATAGATATTTCACAACCAAGATCCTCATCAACAATTTTGGCGATGACAGGTAAAACTCTTTCCTGCTCTTCTTCAACAGAGATTCGAACAGCCCCTGGTCTTGTTGACTCGCCACCAACATCAATAATGTCTGCACCGCTGATATGCAATAACTTTGCATGATCAATGGCTGCTTGCAAAGCTAGGAATTGATTACCGTCACTGAAACTATCCGGTGTTGTGTTTAACACACCCATTACAAGGGGTCTTACCTTAGGTGCAGATGGGTTGTATTTCATTTCGCGATTAGAGCCATTACTTCGGTTCTCGCAGCTGCTTCACTGTATTCACCACGAGTAGCCATGGTCACAGTGTTAGCCTCTGGTTGTCTTGCTCCACGAGATGCAACACAGTGATGTCTTGCCTCAATCACAACAACGACTCCCCTAGTTCCTAAACCTTGCTCCAAAGCATCAGCAATCTGAGCAGTTAGATTTTCTTGCAACTGAGGTCTAGCCGAAAGTATTTCAACCAGCTTAGGTAATCTTCCTAAACCAATTACTCGATCATTTGGTAGATAAGCGATGTGGGCAACACCTGTGAATGGAAGTAGGTGATGTTCACAAATACTTACTAACTCAATGTCTTTGAGAATGACAACATCATTGTGTTCAGCAGGAAAGGTCTCACTCAAAGCATCTAACGGATTTACTCCGACACCAGCAAAGAAACCTTTGTAAGCATCAGCAAACTTCTCTGGAGTTGCCTTCAGTTCTTCACGGTTCGGGTCTTCTCCGATAGCCGAAATCAACTCAACAACAGCTGCTTTGATTCTCTCGGCGTCAACCATGGTCTAGGCCTTTTTAGCTCTTGCTGGCTTCTTAATAGCAGGCTTCTTTGCTTCAGCCTTCTCAGCTTCTGCTTTCTTAGAAGCAGTTGAGCCCTTAGATGGAATAGCGATAGGACCCTGCTTAGGCTTTGGCCTGGTCTTCTTTGATAGCCACTGAGGACGCTTAGGAAGCTTCTTCACTGACTTGAAGATAACTGCGATTTCTTCAGCGTTCAGAGTTTCTTTTTCCATTAGCTCTTTTGCCATGGTGTCTAAGACCTTGCGGTTTAGGTTGATAGCTTTGTAAGCCTCATCGTGAGCTGCATCAAGAATCGCTCTAATTTCCTTGTCGATGTTCTCAGCTGTGACATCGCTGTATTCCTTGGTACTAGCCATGTCTCTACCAATAAACACTTCACCAGCAGTTCCATATGCAACAGAACCAACCAGGCTAGACATTCCATACTGCATCACCATTGCCTTAGCAATTGATGTTGCCTTCTCAAAGTCGTTAGATGCACCGGTGGTTGGATCACCGAAGACTACTTCTTCTGCAACACGTCCACCCATTGCGTAAGCAATCTGGTCTAGTAGTTGGTTACGAGTTACTGAGTAACGATCTTCTAGTGGAAGCACCATGGTGTAACCAAGAGCTCTTCCTCTAGGCAAGATTGTTACTTTAGAAACTGGATCACTGTTATTCAATGACGCTGCAACAAGTGCGTGACCTGCTTCGTGGTAAGCGGTATTCAATCTTTCTGAATCCTGCATCAGACGAGTCTTCTTTGCAGGACCTCCGATAACGCGATCAATAGATTCATCCAAAGTTGAATTAGTGATTTGCTTCTCACCCAAACGAGCGGTTAGCAACGCTGCTTCGTTAAGTACGTTTGCAAGATCTGCACCAGTGAAACCTGGAGTCCTTCTAGCAACAGTCGCTAGATCAACATCGGAAGCAACAGGCTTGCCCTTGGCGTGAACTTTTAGAATCTGTTCGCGACCGATTAGATCTGGAGCAGAAACTCCAACTTGTCTGTCGAAACGACCTGGACGCAATAGTGCTGGGTCTAAGACATCTGGACGGTTAGTAGCTGCAATCAAGATAACGTTGGTCTTTGAATCAAAACCATCCATCTCAACTAGCAACTGGTTCAGTGTCTGCTCACGCTCATCGTTACCGCCACCAACACCAGCTCCACGCTGACGACCAACAGCATCAATTTCATCGACGAAGATGATTGCAGGAGATGCTGCCTTGGCTTGTTCGAATAGATCACGAACACGTGATGCACCGACACCAACAAACATTTCAACAAAGTCAGAACCTGAGATTGTGAAGAAAGGGACTCCAGCTTCACCAGCCACTGCTTTAGCAAGGAGAGTCTTACCTGTTCCTGGAGGACCGTATAGCAATACTCCTCTAGGGATCTTTGCTCCAACAGCTTGGAACTTTGCTGGTTCCTTTAGGAAGTCTTTAACTTCAAGAAGTTCTTCAATAGCTTCATCAACACCAGCAACAT
The DNA here is from genome assembly GCA_044345975.1 of Rhodoluna sp. Taxonomy (GTDB): domain Bacteria; phylum Actinomycetota; class Actinomycetes; order Actinomycetales; family Microbacteriaceae; genus Rhodoluna. The sequence goes on along the minus strand of JBIJAB010000005.1, from coordinate 6,374 downwards.
CAGCGAAGGTCACCTTAGGCATATCTTTGTTGTATAGCTTGGCTCTTGACTTACCGAACTGCATAACCTTGCTGTTGCCACCCTGAGCACCAGCCATTAGGAACCAGAACAAACCGAAAATAAGTAGGAAAGGCAAGATTGTGAACAGCAGCTGCAGATACCAAGGGGTGCTTGTGACCTGATCATTGAAACCATCGCTTAGCGCTGCTTCAGAAATAGTTGTTGCAACCTGTGTGCCACGAGGAGTCACATAGAAGAACTGGATCTTGTCGCCATACTTCACATCTGCTGTGTTTAGGACAACATCCACTCGCTGCTCATTCTCAATGACGAGAACAGACTTGGCGGTTCCACTTTCAATGAACTCAAGCCCAACCGAAGTGTCCACTCTTTGGAAGCCAGTTGTGTTAACTGAGTTCAAACCAATGGTTAGTACTGCTAGAGCGACAAAGATCCAGAAAAATGGACCTCTAAAAAGTTTGCGAGATTTCATATAAGAGGCTAAGCCCCTACCTTCCTAATACAACAAGACCAAGTACTAGGCTACAAGCCAAACGGGGCAGATTTACCCCTGTATTTGGCTTGTTCGCAGAGAGATTAAAGGATTTAGCTGTAAACAGCAGGGGCTAAGACCCCTACATCCTTGAGAGTGCGGTAGTGCTCCGCATAGTCAAGACCATAACCAACAACAAACTCATTAGGGATGTCAAAACCTACCCAGGCAACATCAACCTCAACCATTGCGGCATCTGGCTTACGAAGTAAGGTCACAACTTCAACCGAAGCTGCTCCGCGTGCCTTTAGGTTACCCATTAGCCATGACAGGGTTAGACCTGAGTCGATGATGTCTTCAACAATTAGGACATTCTTGCCTAGTACATCTGCATCTAGATCTTTGAGGATTCTCACAACTCCCGAAGACTTGGTTCCTGAACCATAGGAAGAAACTGCCATCCAGTCCATTGTCACAGGCAATTGAATTGCTCTTGAGATATCTGCCATGAACATGACTGCACCTTTTAGAACTCCAACTAGCAGGAGGTCTTTACCTTCATACTTGTTTTCAATTTCTCGAGCTAACTCTTCGATACGGTTAGCGATCTGTTCTTCGGTAACTAAGACCTTAGTGATGTCCTTCTGGACCTTATCGAGGTTCACCTAGCATGCTCCTGGCTTCATAGTTTTAGTGCTTTTGAGAATAATCTCTTTGCCCTTTCGCTCTACTCTAACGGAGGGAAGGGTCAAAGGTTTTTGACCATGCCAATTAGTTACCAACTCCATAACTGAGTCAATTTGCACCTTGGCTGGTTCTGCCCCCATAAGGGAAAGAGATTTATGAATCACCCTTGTTGCAAGTGCTTTGGGTAGCTCTTCCAAACCTTCAGAATCAATAACAACAGAGTTGTTCGTGGTCTTAGCCACTTCACTAAAAGCCTTATCTGCCTGAGCTTCTAGATAAGCAATGTCATCCTGCAAGATCTCTGCTGTTCTAGCTAAGGCTTGAGATATACCAGGACCTAGTTCTTGCTCTAGGACAGGCAAGACTTTTAGTCTTGCCTTTACTCTTGTGAACTTGGTATCTAGGTTTTGTGGATCTGACCAATACTCAAGTGATAAATCTTCACAATAGGCAACTGTTTCTTTTCTTGTGATTCCAAGTAAAGGGCGAAGGTATTTACCATCAGGAGAAAGTGTTGGCATACCAGCAATTGATTTAGCACCAGATCCTCTAGCTAAACCAAGTAAGACTGTCTCAGCTTGATCATCAAGGGTATGTCCAAGCATTGTTACTAAAGCATTATGTTTTTCAGCAAACTCCGTAAGAGCTCCATAACGAACATTTCTAGCTGTGGCTTCCATCCCTAAGGAGTTCTGTTGGATGTGAACATCCATAATCTCCACAACACTGAAACCAATCTCCATAAGGATTCCTTTGGTTCTTAGAGCGACCTCCATAGAACCCTCTTGAAGATTGTGGTTGACGATACAGGCAATCACATTGATATCTGCTCGATTACCTTCAAACAATGCAGCACTAGCCAATGCAAGGGAATCTGCTCCTCCGGAGCAGGCAACTGCAACAGTGCTGCCTTTCTGCACGTTGAGTTGATCCCAGCTATCCCGAACGGCACGGCGAATGTCAGCCATAGCGGGACTTAGCCTAGGTCGCTCGGACATTGTCGCCTTTCGGTATTCTTTATGTATCTAGCCTATTTAGGAGAACCATGTCTATTGACGCCATCATTGAGATTCCTCGTGGAAGCCGTAACAAATATGAGGTTGATCACGAAACCGGCCGTGTCCGTCTGGACCGTGTACTGTTCACACCTTTTGTCTACCCAGTGGATTATGGGTTCTTTGAAAACACCCTAGGTGGCGATGGAGACCCATTAGACGCAATGGTTCTGCTTGAATACCCACTATTCCCAGGTGTAGTAGTTGAAGTTAGACCTGTTGGTGTATTGCCTATGGAAGATGATGGAGGCATTGACGAGAAGGTTCTCTGTGTTCCAGTCAAGGACCCGCGCTGGGCTCACATCCAAGACATCGACGATGTTCCGCAGCAGACCAAAGATGAAATCGAGCACTTCTTTACTCACTACAAAGATCTAGAACCAGGCAAATGGGTCAAGGTTGGTAAGTGGGCAGGTAAAGATGAAGCTCAACGCCTAATCGATAAATCTATTGAAAGATTTAAATCTGAAGGACACTAGTCACTCAGAACAAAGAATCGGCCCTAGTGATTACTAGGGCCGATTCTTTGTCTTGATTTTAGGCTTGAACCTTGCGGCGCCTGCTCATTGCGGCTCCACCAAGCAAGAACAAGAACCCGAAGAGGGCAGGAACAAAAATTGGAGTTCCTGTCTCTGCCAATACTTCTTCTACTTTATTGAATGTGATGTTGACAGAACCTACTTCAAGACCTCTGTCTTCACATGAGCCAACAAACGCAGTCACAGTCGTCTCGCCAGCTTCGTTTGGAGCTGTCAGCATTGCAGCCACCGCTCCGTTTTCGTCAGTCTGCCAAGGGCCTTCTGCGAGCTCTCCAGAGCCGTCAGTGATAGCTAAGCAAACTTCAACTCCAGCAGGAATTGGGTTTCCGTTGGCGTCCTTCAGCTGAACCTTCACCTCTGCTTCGCTTTCGCCATCAGCAGGGTTTTTGTTCTTGTCGATTTCTATTGTCGAGTTATCTGGTGACGGAGGTGGAACAAAGTCAACGGTCACTGGACCTAAGTCAGGTCCTGATCCTGGACATGGACCAATTTTTGCCGTGATGCTTGCTGTCCCTGCGGTTGTTGGTGAAGTGATTTCAACGTTTATTTTTCCTTGAGCATCTGTAGTCCATGGACCTGGTGCCATGGTGCCAGCGCCTGAATTCACTAGACATACTTCTTGTCCAGCACCAACAGGGTTACCGTTGGCATCCTTTAGAGTCACGGTCACGTTAGATTTTGAAGTTCCATCTGCTGGAGCTTTTTCCTGATCTATATCAATCTCGGAAGTTGATCCAGATGGAGCGCCAGGTATGAAATCAATGTCGACATCTCCGACAGACCCACCCTTATTCGAACAAGGTCCAACCCACGCAGTGATTGTTGCTGAACCCACAGTAGTTGGCGAGGTGATTGTTGTAGTTACAGTTCCGCCAGCACCTGTGGTCCATGGTCCAGCTCCAAGAGTTCCAAGTCCTGAAGATTTCTCAAGACAGATCTCGGTACCTTCTGGTACTGGGTTACCGTATTGGTCTTTAACAGTCACAGTGACGGTGGCAGTAGATGTTCCGTCTGCAGTGTTAGATGACTTGTTAATTTCAATTGTTGACTTAGATGCATCTGGAGCGGGCGGTGCCAACCATGAAACATCCGGTGAACCATAAGGCTCTCCTGTTGTAGGTGTGCCTGTCGGGAAGTTGCCCAAATAAAGTGGGTAGGTCTTCTCTGCAGCAGTCATGTTGTCCGGGATTGGATAGGTTGCACTTCCGTTAGCATCTGTTGTCAAGACAACCTGAGAGCCGTCAGGCAATACAACTGTAATTTTCTGACCTGCTAGAGCAGTTCCACAAAGATTCTTGATTGTTACAGTTAGGGTTGTTGTTCCAGTACCCGCAGTCTTGCTGTCTGGTGAAATTACTCCAGTCGCACTAGCTGGATCAACCAGAGTTGAACCCCAGAGACATGTGCCTCCTGTAACCATTCTGAAAGGCACAACAGATCCAAAAATCTTGCTCGGTGTAGCAAAGCTGTCACCGAATACAGTTCCTTGGTTAGCGTAGTTCAATTCTGCTGAGTTGTTTCTACCTGGAACCCAAGGCGTGGTTCTTGCAGTCTGGAAACCAAGTTTGGTTGAATCACGAGTGAAGTAAGTGTCGCCAAGTGGAGTAGTTACATACGCAGGGAAAACTCCTGAGTAATCTAACGCCGCTGGGAAGCCTGGCTCAGCACCTTCAGCATAATCTGAAACTCTAAGTTGGAAGTTTGTGTAGTTTGAAGCAATAATTCCGCCAACGCTTACCCAGATGTAAACAAATCCATCGGCAGAAGTCTTCGCAGCTGCTTCGCCAGGACTTGCAGTTGCAGCTGTTGGGTTAGCTCCACCAATGGTCTGAGCTGCAGGAATTGGTGCACAACTTGCACTTGCTGAAGGGTCGCAGTCGTAGAAAGTCATGCTTGGCTTGCTGTTTGCAATTGTGAATTGACCAGTATCTGCACCTAATACTTTGTAGGTTCCTGTGTCGTCTCTACCCATGATCTGAGCCTTGAATCTTGCATTAGGAACGATTGTTCCGTCCAACTCATAAATTGCAACCTTTGCAACAAATCCACCTGCTCCAGGTAGCTTGGCAGCTGGATTAGACCAGTTGATTGGTGTAGGAGTAGCGTCACCAACATTTGCTGGGACTTGTGAACTCCTATAAAAAACGTTGCCTAGTGAATGAGTGAAGTTGTGCTCTGGGCTCGGGTAAAACTCTGTTCCAGTATTCGAATAGCGTTTGTAGAACTGATCCCAAAGAGTTGTAGCTCCCCCGAACTGTTGCAAGCCAGCACCAGCAGGTGTGGTTGAAGAAGTTAGAAGACCTTTGATGTTTGAAGTTGCATCGATGTACTTCCAGTTTGCAGTGTTGACTTCGCTGATGCTCTTGCGGCCACCGTCGTTTGTCTGTGGACCATAGGAGGCGGGAAGAACTTGACTGCCCATAAGCACTTCAACGGATGCCATATTGAATTGGCTCATTGTTGCGTTAACGGGAATTGGCTCGTCAGCGGTGCTGACCTGATTGCCGGCAAAAACAAGGCTCGAAATCATGGTTAGGCTAACCATGATTGCTGCGAAAAGGGATGTGTTGGACTTGCGTGCTCTAGAAGTAGTCATCCCCTAACAGTAGTCGTTTTTTGGAATATTAGTCAGATTGTCTAGTGCAAAGCGAAAATCCAGTCCAAAGTTACGCAAAAACGGTCAACGATGAACGAATCAGTGCTGAATCTGGTTTCTAGAGGTCCGAGCTATGCATATGGCACATTAGGCGGTTGTCGGCCTTGCTCCGATGCTCGTTACTGCTTGGGCTGAAGTCTTGATGGCGATAGTGATTGCAGAGCCTAGCTCTTCGCCCTTAGCCAGGTTGGCAATAAGAGAACCAGCAAAAGCATCTCCTGCTCCAGTTGGATCAACAGCTTGAACCTCTACGGCATCAAAACTATTGGTTTTTATTCCTTGTATATAGAGATCAACTCCATCAGAGCCTTTAGTCACAATAGTTATGTGTGAACCTTCTGTGGCTAGAAGCTCAAACTCCTCTTCATTAGGCAGAAGAATATCAACGCCGTTGATTGCCGCCTTGAACTCTTCAATACCAAAGTCTTTGATGTAACCGGTTGAACCAGGATCTATAGCTAGTAGTGCTCCAGCATCTTGAACTCTAAAGATAAAGTTCTTGATTTCTGCTTCTGATCTACCAAAGAGTGTGTAGCCAGATAGAAACACATAGGAGAAGTCGCTTAGATAATCAATAGTTAGATCTTCAAGAGATAACTCTTTGTTAGCTCCCCTATCGGTAAGCATGCTTCTTGATGCACCTTCGACTAACACAACAAGAGAGCCAGTTGGCAAAGAACTAGTTTGTAATTCTGTGTGAACCCCAAAGCTTTCAAACTCTTTAGCTACTCGCTCTTTGTCATTAACCCCAACACATCCGATGAATGTAACCTCGGCTCCTTCAGCTGAAGCCCAGCTAGCCATGTTGCCAGCTGATCCTCCAAGTGTTTGTGTAATAAGTGCATTGGTATCGGTGTTTACTCTTACCTGGCCTTCAGGGACGACAATGATGTCATCAATGACATCGCCAATAACTAGAACTCTTTCCACTAGTTCACTTTCGA
>JBIJAB010000062.1:0-5336 GCA_044345975.1 Rhodoluna sp. | reverse complement strand
CCATCGATGGTTGGTCAAACGGAGCAACAAACCTAAAGCCAGTTGGTTACAACATGGCTGAGTCATCATACCTAGCTGGTTATGCAGCTGCGTACTACTCAACAACAAAGATCGTCAGCGTTTACGGTGGTATTCAGATTGGTGCTGTTACAGCATTCATGGATGGTTTCTACTACGGTGCAAAGGCATACGAAGCTGAGACAGGCACACCAGTGACTGTTCTTGGTTGGGATGCAACTACACAGCAGGGTGACTTCATTGGTGGATTCGCTCCAAACGCTCCAGAAGGCAAGACAATTGCTGCTGGTCACCTTTCAGCAGGTGCTGACGTTATCGTTCCTGTTGGTGGAGACCAGTTCGGTGCTCTTCAGGAAGCAATCACCGAGTCTGGCGTTGACGCCAAGATGATCGGTGTTGACAAGAACATCAGCGTTACCAGCCCAGAGTACGCACCTATCACTCTTACCTCAATTGAGAAGAGAATGGGTTCAGCAGTTTATGACATCGTGAAGGCACTTGCAGTTGACAAGGAAGTTTTCGCTGGTGGTATGGACAACGCTTACACAGGCACTCTAGCTAACGGTGGAACTGACATCTCAACTACTGAGTTCATTGATGAGACCCTAACCGCGAAGCTTGCTGAACTAAGAGCAGGCATCATCGACGGTAGCATCAACCCACTTGGCTAATCGCTAAACAAGTAGTTAGAGAACTGCCGAGGCTTAGGCCTCGGCAGTTCTTGCTTTAATCTGACCCTAAAAACTTGGGGTAGATTAGTACAAGGAAAAGCAAAGGAGCCTAGACCCCGAATGAAGCTAGAACTTAGGAATATCACCAAGCGCTTCGGCACCCTTGTGGCCAACGACAACATAAGCCTCACCCTCGCTCCAGGCGAGATCTTGAGCTTGTTGGGTGAAAACGGCGCGGGTAAATCAACTCTTATGAACGTCCTCTATGGACTTCTCCAACCTGACGAAGGTCAGATTCTCATAGACGATAAAGAAGTCAAGTTCTCAGGCCCAGGTGAAGCCATGGCTGCTGGTATCGGTATGGTTCACCAGCACTTTATGTTGATTCCTGTTTTCACTGTTGCAGAGAACGTTGTTTTAGGTCACGAACCAACTGGCAAAGTTGGAAACCTAGATCTAGAAGCAGCTCGCAAACTTGTAAAAGAAATCTCTGATCGTTTTGGTTTTGATATTGATCCAGATGCAAAGATTGAAGACCTTCCAGTTGGAGCTCAGCAGAGAGTTGAAATCATCAAGTCTCTAGCTCGTGATGCAAAGATTCTTGTTCTGGATGAACCAACTGCTGTTCTTACTCCTCAGGAAACTGATGAACTTATGGAAATCATGAGAGGTCTAAAAGCCAACGGCACATCAATCATCTTCATCACTCATAAACTTCGCGAAGTTCAAAAGGTAGCTGACCGCATCATTGTTATCCGTCAAGGAAAAGTTGTTTCAGAAGCTAGCCCTAAGGCAACAGCAGGGGAGCTTGCCTCACTAATGGTTGGTCGTGAAGTTGATCTGGACACAAAGAAGAAAGCTCCGAAGATCGGTGCGGAAACACTTGTCGTTAAAGATCTCACTGTTCTAGATGACCGTAACCAGCAGATGGTTAATGGAATTAGTTTCTCGGTTCACGATGGTGAGATTCTTGCGATTGCAGGTGTTCAAGGTAACGGTCAAACGGAATTGGCTGAAGCAATCCTCGGTCTTAGAAAAATCCACAGCGGAAGCATTGAAGTTGCAGGTCAAGATTTAACCAAGAGCAACGTGAGGCAGGTCCTTGAAGCGGGTGTTGGATACATTCCTGAAGACCGCAAGAAAGATGGTCTAGTAGGCCAGTTCAGCATCGCTGAGAACCTAATGCTCGATGGCTCCTTCGGCAAGCCTTTTGCTAAAGGTGTTCAGATTGATTTCGCTAAGCGTGATGAGATAGCTGAAAAGCTAATTGCAGAATTCGACATCAGAACCCCTTCTAAAGACACTCTGGCTAAGCAGCTCTCCGGTGGTAACCAGCAGAAGGTAGTTGTTGCTCGTGAAATGAGTCGTGATCTGAAAGTTCTTATCGCATCCCAGCCAACCCGTGGTGTTGACGTTGGTTCAATTGAGTTCATACACGAGCAGATTGTTGCAGCCCGTGATGCTGGCAAGACTGTTGTGATTATCTCGACAGAGCTGGATGAAGTTCTTGCTCTAGCTGACCGAATCGCTGTTATGTATAGAGGTCGCATTGTTGGAATTGTTGATGCCAAAACAACTAGAGAAAAACTTGGAAAGATGATGGCAGGTATTGCAGCATGAGTAAGAAAAAAGAAGCTGAAGTAACAAAGCCAGCTCAAGATAAAGCAACCTCTGTTCTACACGAGATTATGGCTGGTGACCCAGTTCGTATTGCTCTTTCTGTCCTGCTTGGATTCATTATCGGTGCAATCTTCATGGTTGTCTTCGACAAGAACGTTGTAAAAGCTTGGTCTGATTTTGGTGCAGACCCAAACTATGCACTCTCAACGGTTTGGTGGACAATCTCAGATGGTTATGGAGCACTTTTCAGAGGTTCCATTCTTAACTTCAATGGCGATGAATTCTCAACCATTATTCGCCCATTCACAGAGACACTGCGCTTCGCGGCTCCTCTGATCATGGCTGGACTTGGAGTTGCTCTGACATTCCGCGTTGGTCTTTTCAACATTGGAGCAACAGGTCAGATCTTGGTTGGTCTTGCTGGTGCAACATTTGTTTCAACTCGCTTAGAGATGCCAATCATCATCCACATGCTTGCTTCTGTTTTTGCAGCAGTTGTTTGCGCAATGATTTGGGGAATGATTGTTGGAATTCTGAAGGCAAGAACAGGTGCGCACGAAGTTATCGTGACCATCATGTTGAACTACGTTGCCCTGTCACTGTTCACTTATCTTTTGAGACAACCAAATCTTCTATTGGAAGAAAATGGTGGAGGAACTCCTAAGTCTGATGAGCCGGATGGAACTGCACGACTCGGTTTGATGTTTGGTGATGAGTTCCAGCTTCATTACGGTTTGATTTTCGCTGTCTTAGCAGTTGTCTTCTACTGGTGGTTGATGGAGAAATCTACGTTCGGATTTAGATTCCGTATGGTCGGACACAACCCATCAGCAGCTAGAGCGGCTGGTATCAAGGTGGAAAACACATTTGTTTGGGCACTGGCTATTTCTGCAGGTTTCTCAGGATTAGCTGCTGCTAACCAGGGTCTAAGCGTGGATGGTGGTCTAACTACAAGCATCGAAGCGGGTATTGGTTTCGACGCTATTACCGTTGCTCTACTGGGTGGCTCTAGAGCCGGTGGAGTTGTGATGGCTGGATTGCTGTTTGGTGCATTCAAGGCCGGATCTTCAACTATGCAGGTTGCTGGTGTATCTCCAGAAGTTCTAGGTGTTGTCAAAGCTCTGATTGTTCTATTCATTGCAGCCCCACCGATTATTAGAGCTTTCTACCGATTACCAGTTCCTGGTCCTAAGGTTTTCGAATCAGCACAGAAAGCTAAAGCTGCGAAGGTGATCAAATAATGAAGAACGTAGAAGTTACCCCAGGTATGTTCTCTTCGGCTCAAGTGAAGCCGAGTCTTAAAACTCCGATCACATTAGTGGCAGCCGCCATGGTCGTCTTGGTCTTCTTTGGTTTCCTAGGAAAGACCGGAGACATCACTTTCGTATGGAGCGATAAGCGCGAACTGATTCAGCTTCCTCCATTTGTTGTGAACTCCATGTTCTTCTGCACCGTAGTTGGTGCACTGCTACTGATGATTGGTTTACTTTCAGTTGCCCTAAACATTCGTGGTGGAAAGACCCCTGTTTGGCTGATTGCTATTTATGCACTTGGTGCGATGATGGCTCTTCTTGGTTGGTTAGCAACTGAAGCAACCCAGGGTGTTCAGATGGTGTTTATCCTAAGTAACACTTTGGTTCTTGCGATTCCTCTGATCTTCGGTGGTATGGCTGGAATCATGTCTGAACGAGTTGGTGTTGTAAACATTGCAATCGAAGGGCAGCTACTAAGCGGTGCTTTCGTAGCGGCTGTTGTGGGAAGCATCACCGGAAATCTTTATGTTGGAATGATTGCCGCCATGGTTGCTGCAGGTTTACTTTCAACGGTTCTAGCTTCCCTTGCAATCAAGTACTTGGTTGAGCAGATCATCATCGGTGTCCTTCTAAACGTTTTGGTTATTGGAATTACCAACTTCCTTTACTCAGCTTGGGTGGACGATGACAGCATCAACCTAAACTTCCCAGGCACATTTGAAAAGATTGCACTTCCATTCCTCTCAGATATCCCAATCATTGGTCAGGTGTTCTTCAACAACAGAATCACCGTGTATCTGATGTTTATCCTTGTTCCACTGCTTTGGTATGTCCTATTCAGAACTAAGTTGGGTCTAAGAGCTAGAGCTGTTGGTGAGCACCCGCTTGCTGCAGACACTGTTGGTATCAACGTGGCTAAGACCAGATTCTGGTGGGTAACCATCGGTGGTGCCATTGCAGGTCTTGGCGGCGCCTCACTGACTCTTGGAAACGTAGGTTCCTTCGGTCGTGAAATGTCAGCAGGTCTTGGATTCATCGCTCTTGCCGTTGTGATCCTTGGTCGCTGGCAGCCAATCTATGTGACCCTAGGAGCATTGCTCTTTGGTTTCACAATCATTATGAAGGTTTGGGCTAACCAGGTTTCTCCTGGCATCCCAGTTGACTTCATCACAATGGTTCCTTACCTTGTGACCCTTGTTGCTGTTGCAGGTTTTGCTGGAAAAGTTAGACCTCCTGCCGCTTCAGGCCAACCGTATGTAAAGGGATAGTCAAATGACTAATGAGATCAACTGGAACCACCTAAAAGATGCTGCTGTTGCAGCAATGAATAATGCATACGTTCCATATAGCCACTTCCCAGTAGGAGCAGCTGCTCTAGTTGATGATGGTCGAATCGTCTCTGGCTGCAATGTTGAAAATGCTAGTTACGGCATTGGTCTTTGTGCTGAGTGTGGTTTGGTAAGTAATCTGAGCATGACCGGTGGAGGCAAGCTAGTTGCTTTCTACTGTGTTGATGGAGCAGAGAATATCTTGATGCCTTGCGGTAGATGCCGTCAGCTGTTGTTCGAGCACTCTGAAGAGGGCATGCTGCTTCAAACAGTTTCAGGGATCAAAACTATTGAGCAGGTATTACCTGACGCATTTGGTCCTAGAGATCTAGCCGAAGGTTTCGGCAATGAGCAAAGAAATTAGGAAAACAATTGTCTAAGGAATACTCCGCTGTTGAACTAATTGTTGCAAAGCGTGAAAAGCAAGAACTTACAACAGACCAAAT
>JBIJAB010000061.1:0-5349 GCA_044345975.1 Rhodoluna sp. | reverse complement strand
TCAGGAGTAGGTTCACGACCGAGATCTTGAAGCAACTGTCTTTGCACACGTGAAAGCTTGTTGATTACTTCAACCATGTGAACAGGAATACGAATCGTTCTTGCCTGGTCAGCCATGGCTCGTGTAATAGCTTGACGAATCCACCAAGTTGCATAAGTCGAGAACTTGAAGCCCTTGGTGTAGTCAAACTTTTCTACAGCTCTAATCAGACCCAAGTTTCCTTCTTGAATGAGGTCCAAGAATTGCATTCCGCGACCTGTGTAACGCTTTGCAAGGCTAACGACAAGTCTCAAGTTTGCCTCTAGGAGATGGCTCTTAGATCTCTGACCGTCTTTAATAACCCACCTTAAATCACGCTTCATGTCATCGGTAAGTTTTTTATCAGTTGCGAGTTTCTCTTCGGCGAAAAGCCCAGCTTCGATTCTCTTAGCTAGCTCAACTTCGAGTTCAGCATTAAGAAGAGCGACTTTTCCGATTTGCTTGAGGTAATCCTTAACAGGGTCAGCGGTAGCTCCTGTAATGCTGGTGCTCTGAACCTGAAGATCATCTTCCTCTTTTGTGGAGAGAACTAGAGCCCCTTCGGGGACGACTGGCTTCTCTTCTTCATCATCTTCAACAGGAGGAAGTGCCTCGTCGATGTCAGCAACAATGGCATCAACATCTACTTCAGCGACAATTGCTTCAGGATCTAGATCATCTTCTTCGTCATCAAGATCCATGCCCTCAAGGCCAGCTGACTTATTTGCAGAAATCTTCTTTGGTGACTTGACTGTGCTCTTAGCAGGAGCTTTAGCCTGTGCTTTTGGCTCGGCTTTCACGGACTTCTTAGTAACAGGCTTTGCAGGAGTCTTTTTAGCTACTGCCTTGGCAGGAGCCTTTTTTGTGGCAGCCTTCACGGCTGGCTTAGTAGCTGGCTTCGATCCCTTGGTGGCTGTTTTAGAAGCCGTCTTAGTTGAAACTTTCGTCGCTGCCTTAGCAGACTTAGCAGGGACCTTGGCTGTTGGCTTAGCTGTCTTAGTTGCAGCCTTCGTAGCAGGCTTTTTTGTTTGGGGCTTAGCCTTAGCGGCTGTTGCTTTTGTTTTGGTGGTTGGAGCTTTTGGGGATGAAGATTTGATTGCGTTTCCTTTAGTAGATTTCTTCGGTGACGTTTCTTTGACTACAGCAACTTTCTTAACTGCAGCAGCAGGAGTCTTATCTGATTTGGAAGCCATAAGAACCTTCGGTGTCTAAGAGTTGACCATGAAAAATTGGGTATTACGAAGACCCATGTCAAATCGCTTGAAATGACTGGGTCTGCCTCCCATTATGCCATCTTTGAGCGACTTACCGCCTCAACCAAGCCAAATGATGAATCTAGGTCTTTAAACCAAGCATGCGTCCTAACTATTCCCTAGAGCTTGGCTAGCGCTTGAACTTTCCTTAGTTCCTTGGTGAAGAAGATTAAACCAACAGTAATCACAAGGAACTGAGCAGCAAATCCCCATCTAAAACTCTCTACGTTGTAACGATCAATACCGCTACTTGGGTCATAAAGTATGTCAATTACAAGGCCAGTTAGGTACATCATCACGAACGTCGCTAAAAAACCTCCTACGTTGGCAAAGCCATTTGCCGATCCAAGCCTCTGCTTAGGAACGAAATCCTTTGAGAAATCAAAGGCAATCATCGAAGCTGGTCCCCCAATGGAGATAAGCAAGAAGCAGACCAGCAAAAGCCATGCGGGCGATTGACCTGGAACAGAAAGCAAGACGATCCAAGCTCCTACGGTTAGACCAACAACGCCGTAAACCATCTTGGCTCGAAGGTGCGGGGCTCTAGCACAGATTTCAGCAATGATTGGGCCTGTAATAAAGCCGAAGGCAACCATTGCAGAAAGAATGAAAGCAACAAAACCTAAAGGCTGACCTTCCGCTGTGACCAAATATGGAACAGCCCAAAGCAAAGAAACGGATGTCGTTGTTGGTTGAGTTGTGAAGTGAGTCCAAAATGCCATGCGTATTCCAGGGATTTTAACGTTTTGAACCAACTGACCCCAAGCTTGCTTTAGAGAGTTGACGGCGTGTGACTTACCACTGCTGGCATCAGACTCGTTTGCTGTGAAGGCAATCAGCAGAAGAACAACCAAAAGTGACCCTGCAGCCATGATCGAAAAGGCAGGTTCCCAACCTAAGTTCTGGAGCATGATCCAGAACGGAACAGCAGAAAAGAACTGTCCTGTCTGACCGATTGTTGAAACATACTGCTGCATCTTCGAAGCTTTTGATCCTGTGTACCAACCGTTCACCATTCGAATCATTGAAATGAAGGTGAAACTGTCCCCCATGCCAACTAGCATTCGACCAACAACAGCAACCTCAAGACTCGGAGCAAAGGCAACAGTCAGCTGTCCAACTGCCATGATGCCAGCCCCAACAGCCAATAGAACTTTCGCACCAAATCGATCAACCAGAATACCAACTGGGATCTGCATTGCGGCATAAACAACAAGCTGGAAAACAGCGAGAGTTGCAAGTTGCTGAGCGTTTGTATCAAACCTCTCGCTTGCTGTAAGCGTTGCTACACCAAGAGAAGATCTTTGAGTAACTGCTAAGAAATATGCCAGACCCGCAACAGTGAGAACCAGCGTTGGCGAACGCTTCAGTCTTGGTCCTCTTCGTTCTCCTGTTTATTCTTTTGATGACTAGCAAGATAGCCCTCAAGCTCTGCTGCAATTTCATCTGCGTCAGGAATCGCTCTTTCACGAGGCTTCACTGAACCTAAACCATTGGCAGAACGTTCGTTCTGGAAACTCGCCTCGAGTCCTTGAACCATTCTGGCGAGGTCTTGATTCTCTGCCATTTGAGTCGTGATCCTGCGAAGGAAAGCATCGCCCTCATCTCTAAGATCATCTGTGGGAAAAACTAAGCCGAGATGACTGCTGATCAGCTCCAAACCAGAAACCGCTGCTTGTGGGAATTCAGAATCAGACAGGTAATGAGGAACCAGCAAAACAAATCCTGTACTTGGAATGTTTGCCTGAGTGAGTCTGTACTCAAGAAGGTGCATGATGTTGCCAGGAACTTGTGTACGTGGCTTCCATTCTGAATACTCGGCGATAACTTCTTTTTGGTTGCCAGAAACGGTCACACCAACAGGTTTGGTATGCGGAATCGGAAAAGGAATGGCATGTAGCCAGGTCATGTCCTCAATGACTAGAACCTCAAACAACTGTTCAATTGCCGAAGCGAATGCTTCCCACTTGAAATCCGGTTCGTAGCCATTCAAGAAAAAGAACTGGGATCCCACTTCGTCTCTAACCAAATGAAGAGAAAGAGACGCAGGCTGGTAGTCCTCAATGTGGTCTTGCTCGAAATACATTACGGGTCTTCTGGAACGATAGTCCAAAAGCTCATCGTTATTAAAGACAACGAGTGTTTCGTATTCGAGATTACCTAAAATGTGTTCAGAAATCTGTTGCATGGCTGAGCCTGCATCAGTGAAGCCCGAAATCGAGGCGAACAGATGCAAACCCTCAGGCACAAAAATGTCTGAGTTGACGAACGTGTAAAGAGAATTTGGCTGTGCCATCTGTCTATTCTACTTTCGCCTAGATAACATGGAGTTTATGACCTCTATTTCATTTAAAGTAAGTGCTACTGCCCCTAAGTCAACCTCAGATTCAATCTCTGTATACGGAGTTGGGCTAGATGGTAAAGACCTAAAACTTCAAGGATCTGGAGCTAAGTTAGCTGCCCTGAAGTCACTAAACCTGAAGGCTCTATCTGTTTCTGGAGCATTCGAAGCAACCTCTAGAGCCAGCGTTGGTTCAAGCGTTATCGGACTAATCGGGCTTGGCGGTGGAGTTACCACTCACGCTAAGGCACGTGAAGTTGGTGGAGCTATTGGTAGAGCATTCAACGATGTGAAATCAATCACCATTGACATTCCAGTTGCAACTTCTGAAATAGCAGTGGCCCTTCTAGAAGGTATTGCCATCGTCCAATACGAATACAACTTATACAAGTCAGGTGAAAAGAAGTCATCTGCACTAAAGACCGTGAACCTTGTTACCTCAAAAACAGTTTCTAAAGCAGACCTCGCCAGAGTTGCGGTTCTTTCACAAGCACTGAACCAAACTAGAGATCTTGTAAACGCTCCTGGTAATGATCTCTACCCAGCAAAGATGGCAGAGATTGTTAAGTCACAGTCAAAGATTTCTGGCGTCACTGTTGAAATCTGGGACGAGAAGAAGCTAGCCAAAGAAAAGTGCACGGGAATCCTTTCTGTTGGTCAGGGTTCTGTTCGTGGTCCAAGACTTGTCAAGATCACTTACTCCCCTGCCAAGGCAAAAGCTCACCTAGCCCTAGTTGGTAAAGGAATTACTTTTGACACTGGAGGTATTTCACTAAAGCCTTCAAATGGAATCCTGGGTATGAAGTACGACATGGCAGGGGCGGCAACAGTTGCTCAAGCTGCACTAGCAATCGCCAAGCTTGGTCTCCCAATCAAGGTGACGGCAATCATGTGTATTGCAGAAAACATGCCTTCAGGATCAGCAACAAGACCTAATGACGTTATTACTTTCCGTAACGGCAAGTCAGTCGAAGTTACTAACACAGACGCAGAAGGTCGCCTAGTACTGGCAGATGGCTTGATTCTTGCCTCAGAAATGAAACCAGATCTAATCATTGACGTAGCCACACTTACTGGAGCAGCCCGTGTAGCTCTTGGTAACCGTTACTCAGGTCTTATGGGTGATGACAAGGCTGTTGGCATAGTTGAGAAGGCAGCTGATTCAGCAGGCGAGCTGGTATGGCACATGCCTCTAGCCGAAGAGTTGCTTGAGCTGATCAAGTCAGACATCGCAGACCTAATGAACAGCCGAGTTGGTAACCCAGCTGGCGGAATGCTGGTTGGTGGACTATTCCTGAGAGAGTTCGTGGGACTTAGCTCTGCAAAGGGCACTGATCGCCTGAACTGGGCACACATTGACTTCGCCACAGCAGCCAACAACGACCTAGCCCCTTACGGCTATGCGGTAAAGGGTGCTACTGGATCGATGGTTAGAACCCTGGTAACTGTGGCAGAGCAAATGGCAGCAAAACAGAAGAAATAGTCTTCTAGTAATCTTTATAACGAACCCTTTAATCAACATCTCGCTTTGAGGAGCAAAATTGGCCGAGCATAATTTCGATGTCGTAATTCTTGGTGGCGGAAGCGGTGGATACGCTGCTGCCCTCCGAAGTGCACAACTAGGTCTTTCTGTTGCACTTATCGAAAGAGACAAGCTAGGCGGCACATGTCTTCATCGTGGTTGCATTCCAACCAAGGCTCTACTTCACTCAGCAGAGGTTGCAGATGTAACTCGCG
>JBIJAB010000060.1:0-5350 GCA_044345975.1 Rhodoluna sp. | reverse complement strand
CTGCACTGCTAGGCATTGATTTGCCTTGGTTTGTTTGGGCAGCCATTGCTTGGGTTCTAGTAACAGCACTATCACTCCTAAGCATTGATGTTGGTGCAAAGGTGCTAGGAACTCTAATGATTCTTGAAGTTCTTTCACTACTTATTGCAGGTGTCGCAATTCTTATCAACAACGCAGGCTCAATGAACTTTGTTGCATCATTCTCACCAGAAAACATCTTCGCTGGTGGCTTTGTTGGCGGTGCAGGTATCGCACTTGCGTTCGCTCTGGCATCATTTATTGGCTTCGAGGCAACTGCAATCTACGGTGAAGAGTCAATCGATCCAAAGAGAACTGTTCCTAGGGCTACCTACTGGGCTGTTGGTTTGATCACAACTGTTTTCGCAATCGTTTCATTCGCGATGGTTACCGGTCTTGGTTCAGCAACAGTTGTTGACCGAGTAGCAGAAATCTCTGAAGGTGGAGCTAACCCAGCTGCTGTGTTGTTCTTCCTAGTCAATGAGAACGTTGGTCCGTGGCTAGTAACTGTTATGGAATGGCTAGTTGTGTCTTCACTGTTTGCAGGTCTGCTTGCATTCCAGAACGCTAACGCTCGTTACGTCTTTGCTCTAGGTCGTGCAGGTGTATTGCCAGCATCTCTAGGAAAGACAAACGCATCAGGTGCTCCTATCGGTGGTGTGATTGTAACTTCAGCTCTTGCTGCAGTTGTGATCCTGTTGTTCGTGATTCAGGGACTAGACCCAATCCTGAACCTGTTCTTCTGGATGAGCGCCATTACTGCGATTGCAATCATGGTTGTTGAAATCTTGGTAAGCATTGCGGTTATTCGTTACTTCATGCAGAACCCAGGCACCCACATCTTCAAGGCAGTTATTGCTCCAGCTCTTTCAGCTCTTGCTCTAAGCGTTGGTCTTTACCTACTGATGTCACGCTTCAACCTGCTATCAGGTCTAGCCCCATCACCTGAAGAGTCAGGCAATGCATGGTCATTGACAACCCTTGGTTGGATCCTTGTCTTGCTTCCATTCATGGCTCTTGTTGTTGGTTTCATCTGGGGACTAATCAACAAGAAAGAAAACGCCAAGATGAGTGCAGACATTCTGTCCTAATCAGTATCTCCTCACACAAGGGCTCAGACACTTTGTCTGGGCCCTTGTGCTATTTGGTTAGGAAACTAACGATTTAGTGGCAGACTTAAGGCATGTCAGCAATGAGGCTAGAACATGACCTGCTCGGTGATTACGAGGTACCTGCAAGCGCATATTGGGGGGTGCACACAGCCAGAGCGGCGGAGAACTTCCCGATATCAGGAGTTCCAATCGGCCATTACAGATCTCTCATAAGAGCATTGGCCCTTGTAAAAGAGTCTTGTGCCAAAGCCAACTTAGAAGTTGGCGAGTTAGATGAAAAAGTAGCCAGTGCAATAATCGCTGCGTGCCATGAAGTTGAAGCTGGCAAGTTTGATAAAGAATTTATCGTCGATGCAATCCAGGGTGGTGCAGGTACTAGCACCAACATGAATGCTAACGAGGTTATCGCTAATCGTGCCTTAGAGCTAGCTGGCTTTGAAAAAGGTGACTACGACAAGATTCATCCGTTGAATGATGTGAACATGTCGCAGTCAACCAATGACGTTTATCCAACTGCTCTAAAGGTTGCATTGATCCTTGAGATCAGAGAACTAATCAAGGCTTTGGAATATCTTCGTTCTAAATACACAGACAAAGCCATTGAGTTCAAAGACCTAATCAAGATGGGTCGCACTCAACTACAAGATGCTGTTCCTATGACACTAGGCCAAGAGTTTGCAACCTTTGCGAGGATGACTCAAGAGGATGAACAGCGTCTTTTGGAACTCATTCCGCACCTAAGTGAAATCAACCTTGGTGGAACTGCTATCGGAACAGGACTTAATGCTCCTAAGGGGTATGCAGAGGCTGCTTGTAAGCATCTAAGTGAGTTAGCTGGTTGGCAGTTCGTTGTGGCTGAAGACATGGTTGAAGCAACTCAAGATGTTGGTGTCTTTGTTCTAGTTTCTGGTGTTCTCAAAAGAGTTGCAGTGAAGCTCTCAAAGACCGCTAACGATTTACGTTTACTGTCTTCAGGACCTAGAGCCGGTTTCGGTGAAATCAACCTTCCTGCTCGTCAGGCTGGATCATCAATCATGCCGGGCAAGGTCAACCCAGTTATTCCTGAAGTTGTAAACCAGATTGCCTTCACAGTTATCGGTAACGACATGACAGTGACCATGGCTTGCGAGGGCGGTCAATTGCAGCTCAATGCATTTGAGCCAATCATTACTCGAGCATTGATGATGAGCATCATTTATCTTCGCCAAGGTTGTTACACACTTGCTGATAGGTGCGTTGAAGGTATTACAGCAAATGCTGATCGCATGCGAACTGACGTTGAGAGATCTATTGGAACAGTAACTGCTCTTTCACCAATGCTTGGCTATGAGAACGCAACGTTAGTTGCTCAAACAGCACTCGCTGAGAATTCAACCGTTAAGGAAGTTGTGTTGCGACTAGGGCTTATGAGTGAAGCTGAGTTCAATGAAATTCTTGGTGATGTGGACAAGCTGGTAAGGCCGAACGGGTAACTTACTTCTTAGCCTTGCGTCGAATCACTAGGTAAGCACCAAAAACACCACCGGCAGCAATAAAGGCTCCACCCCAAATGAGTCCTTCAATAAAACCAACATTAAGGCCTGGGCCTTTAGAAAGTGGTTCTTGGCTAGAAAGCTCAAGTTCATTTCCATTGTCATCGACACACTGGTTGCCCACCTGCTCGCTGACATACCCGGCGTTGTTCTCAACAGTGATTAGATAATCCCCATCAGCGATGTGACCGTCAGAAGAGGCACTTCTCCAAAGGACCTTGTATGTGCCAGGCTCGTCGATACTGACGATGGTGTACATGGTCTTGCCTTCGATACGAGCACATGCAGCACCCAGCTGTTCACCGGTTTCTGCGTTAGCGATGGCGATTAGGTTTCCCTTGCCAAACTCGGTTGGGATAGGTTCAGCATCAAAATCTAGTCGAATTTCAAAGGTTCCAGCCTCAACTACTGAATCAGCAGTTGGGCTCTCACCGATCAGCTCATTGTGAGCCTGAGCAGGGGAAGTAACTAAAAAAATGGAGGAAAGAGCCAAAACAAGGGCTGAAACTGTTAACTTACGCATGAACCTATTCTACAAGTCGATAAAAGGTCTAAAATTGGGGGTACTAGATCCGTTCGGAGCAAAGATGCCATCACCAAACTCACCACTGAACTACCTAAGGCAAATAGCCATTGGGTCAGCCACTGGTTTACTCCTGCTAGTTCTTATCATTGGTGGTTTCACACTGGCCGCTCCAAGCAATGGTGAGCCAACAGCTACGCCAACTAGCACCCCAACAGACACTCCAACCGTTACACCTAATCCAGAAGGTAGAGATTGCTCAGTTGCGGAATTGGCTCTGGATGAGCGTTTGGTTGGATTGCATGCTCAGGTAATCAACCCTGCAACTAATGAAGTTCTTTTCGACGTACAAGGTGACACCCCTGCTCAAACTGCTTCAGTTATGAAGTTACTTACAGCAACAGCCGCTCTTCAAGTGCTTGGACCTAACTACAGAGTCAAAACTGTTGTTTATGCCGATATGAATAACCCAGGTCACATTGTGATTGTTGGAGCGGGCGACCCTACACTTTCAAGAGCCAGAGCTGGTGTGCAGTCTGTATATAGAGATGCACCAAAGCTAAGTGATCTTGCCGTTCAGATTAATGAGTGGGCTAAAGGCACGACCATTACTAACATCACTTTGGATAGCACATACTTTGCTCCAGAAGGTTGGGATCCAGGTAACCCTGAAACTGAGCGAACCATAGGGTATCAGTCATTGGTAACTGCTCTTCAGGTTGATGGAGATAGAGCAAACCCAACTGCTCTAACTTCTCCTAGAAGCACAGATCCAGTTAACACGGTTGGTGTTGCACTTAAGAAGGCAATCGGACCGCTTGCTGCTTCGGCTACTTTGACCAAAGCCAAGGCAGGAACAAACCTGTTAGAGATTGCATCGGTTAAATCACAGCCAATCAGTAGATGGATTGAGCACATGCTCAAAGTTAGCGATAACACCGAATCCGAATTCCTGGCTCGTTTGGTTTCTAAGCAGCTTGGATACGACGGCTCTAGAGATTCTTTGGACATTGCTTTGAAGGCAGCTCTTACCCGAGCAGGGTTATCAACAGCAGACCTAGTCTTACTTGATGGTTCAGGTTCTAACGAAGGTAACCGTGTTCCAGCTACCTTCATCAATGCTCTTCTAAAGAAGGTCTTGAATGAAGATGGTGATCTGGGAGTAGTCAAGAGGTCACTTCCAATCGCAGCTGAAACAGGATCTCTTGCCAGCAGATTCAAAGGTGACAACTTAGATGCTGCAGGAAAGATTTTTGCTAAGACTGGTTGGACCAAGAACGAATACTCGCTTGCTGGAATCATCAAGGCAAAAGATGGCACGGACCTGGTCTTCAGCATCGCCGCTATTGGTGAAGTCAACGCAACTGCCAAAGAGGCAATCGATAACCTAGCCACAGGCATATATAGATGTGGCAATAAGCTTTCAGCCGAAACAACCCCTAAAGCCCCCTAAAGAAGAAGGTAGCAATGTCGCTCACCGAGAGTGAACTATTAGCCAAGGTTCCAACCCAGTTATACATCGCAGGCCAATGGGTTGATGGACATGGAGCTCAACCGATTGAAGTTGAGGATCCTTCAACTGGTAAGACATTGGCAACCATTTCTAATGCAAATGAAGTTGACGGACTAGCAGCGCTCACTGCTGCTTCTAACGCTCAAGAGTCTTGGGCAAAGACTCCTCCCCGTGAGCGTGCTGAAATTCTTAGAAGAACATTCGAACTAGTTAAGGCAAGAAGCGAAGAGTTCGCGATGCTGATCAGTCTTGAAATGGGTAAGCCACTTGCTGAAGCTAGGGGAGAGGTTACCTACGGTAATGAGTTCCTTCGTTGGTTCTCAGAAGAAGCAGTGCGTATCTCAGGTCGTTACGGTTCGTCTCCTGAAGGCACAGGACGAATGCTAGTCACTCAAAGACCAGTAGGTCCTGCATTTGCAATTACTCCTTGGAACTTCCCACTCGCTATGGCAACTAGAAAGATCGGTCCTGCTATTGCGGCTGGTTGCACCATGGTTGTGAAGCCTGCTGAGCTAACTCCACTAACAACATTGCTGCTAACCAAGACTCTGGAAGAAGCAGGACTTCCAGCAGGTGTTGTGAACATTATTACAACTAGCACTTCTGCTCAGACAAGTGCTCCGATTATTGCTGACCCAAGACTTCGTAAGAT
>JBIJAB010000059.1:0-5455 GCA_044345975.1 Rhodoluna sp. | reverse complement strand
TGGGTCGAGTAGTTGAGTCTCTTGCTCCTGCTATTCAGATCACTATAGGTGCTCTACTTGCTTACTCAGTTGCTTTCTATGGCCTTCAGCACACAACTCCTCTTCTAGCGATCACTGTCTGTATTACCTCGCTGGGATTTTCTAGAGATGCAAGGCCTAGAAGAATTCTTCAGACAGCTATTGGCATGGTTGTTGGAATTGCAATCAGTGAAATAGCGCTCATTTATTTAGGTGCTGGAGTAATACAAATCGCTTTGGTATTACTTGTAGTTCTCATTGCAGCAAGGTTTATTTCTGCCAGCTCTGCTTTTGCTGTTACTGCCGCTATCCAAGCCATGTTGGTTCAAATCCTTCCAGCTCCTGATGGTGGAGTGTTTATCAGAACCCTTGATGGGCTTATTGGCGGAGTGATGGCTCTTATTGTTACTGCCCTTATTCCTAGAGACCCTAGAGGTATTGCCAGATCTGATGCCAACAAACTCTTTGACTTCTTTACTGAGACCCTGCAGTCACTTCGCTTAGCTCTAAGAGATGCCAACAAGTCACTGTCCAACCAGGCTCTCAAGAATGCTCGAGCATCCCAGCCCCTTATTGATAACTGGCGCATGTCATTAGATAGTGCTCTATCTATTAGTCGGATCAGCCCATTCCTGATGAAGCATAAGTTGGAGCTGAGAAAGCAAAGGCTCTTGATGAGGGCAATGGACCTAGCAACAAGGAACCTGAGAGTGATAGTTCGTCGAGTGAACTTCTTGCTGAAGGATGATGTTGCAAGACCATACCTGGCTGATCTTTGCGAACAGATATCTGAAGCGGTTACTAACCTGCAAGAGGGTTTATCTGACCAAGAGGATCTAGATTTGGCCAGAGCACAGTTGCTTGAAATCATCAAGCAACTAGACCCAAAGAAGTTTGGTATCGCTGATCAACTCAGAGAAGCAAGTGTTCTTTTACTTCTTCGCCCACTCCTAGTTGATTTGTTGTGTGCATCGGGTATGACTGAGGATGCCGCAAGAGCAGAGCTACCTGAGGTTTAGTGGAGCAACTGCAGCAAAGTCAAGCGATAGTTCCCCTAAAGCCCAGCGCTTTTGATTATTGGTAATTGGCCATCCACCATTCTTTAGATCTCTGCAGGTGGCAATCCAGCGTTGAGCTGGAGAGAAAGTAGAAAGCCCTGAGTTTTTATTCCAAGCATCATCTAGTTCTTTTAGTAGTTGATGAATCGGTTCACCTTCAACATTGTGATGAATAAGTATCTTAGGAAGTCTCTCAGCAACTTTAGAAGGCTTATCAACTTCATTTAGTTTCAAAGCAATTGTGAAACTTACTGCTTTTGTTTTTGAGATAGTAACCCAGCTAGCTATCCGACCTAGTTCATCGGAGGTTCCTTCAACAATCAGACCATCTGCGTTGAGTCTTGACTGCATTAGGTTCCAGGCAGGCATTACTTCTGACTCGTCATACTGCCTTAGAACATTCATTGCTCTAATCACATCGACCTGTACAGCATCTAGAGGTTTAGGAAGGGTAATCTCAAAACCTCCAATCCCAAACAACAGGTTCTTAGTTTGAAAAGGTAATCCTCGTTCAACTCTTTCTCGATCAATCTCAATGCCAACAACTATGGTCTTTGGGTTTGACTGAGCTAGTCGTTGCTGCATTTCAATAGCTGTGGTTGGAGTTGCTCCGTAACCTAGATCCACCACGATAGGTCGAGAGTTCTTTAGTTGGGGGAGATTGGCAATAAACCTATCGACTCTTCTGAGTCGATTGGGGTTGGTGGTTCCTCTAGTGATAGCACCAACCGGTTTCTTGAAAGCCATAGCTTCTAGGCTAACTAGATAAACTGGGACCATGGCTGAATACACACTTATCTTGTTACGACATGGCAACTCCACCTGGAACCAGGAAAACCGCTTCACCGGTTGGGTGGATGTTGATCTAAGCGACCAAGGTCGCCAAGAGGCTAAGCGAGCAGGTGAGTTACTAGCCCAGTCAGGACTCAAGCCTGACCTTCTTTATACAAGCAAGCTCAAGCGTGCTATCAACACTGCAAACATCGCTCTAGCTGAAGCAGAGCGCTCATGGATAGATGTCAAGCGTGACTGGAGACTGAACGAAAGACACTACGGAGATCTTCAGGGTAAAGATAAGGCAGAGACCTTGGCTCAATATGGTCCTGAGCAATTCCAAATCTGGAGAAGATCTTTCGATGTTCCACCTCCACCTATTTCTGATGATAGCGAATACTCTCAAGCTAATGATGAGAGATATGCAGAGCTAGGTGCAAACATTCCTAAGACTGAGTGTTTGAAAGATGTTCTTGTTCGCATGATGCCTCTTTGGGAAAACGAAATCAGTAAAGACCTAATTGCAGGTAAAACTGTTTTGGTTACTGCTCATGGAAATTCACTTCGTGCACTGGTGAAGCACCTTGATGGAATCAGCGATGCAGATATTGCTGAACTAAATATTCCAACAGGTATTCCATTGGTCTACAAACTAGATGAAAACTTCAAGCCATTAGTTCCAGGCGGAGAATATCTAGATCCTGAAGCAGCTGCAGCTGGGGCTGCTGCTGTTGCTAATCAAGGTAAGAAGTAACGCTTAGCTGTCAATCTCTGACCACTCACCTGTAGTTAGGTAAGCAACTTTTGCAGAGATGTCAACAACGTGATCCGCAAATCTTTCGTGGTAGCGACTAGCAAGAGTTACGTCCACTGTGTGAAGTGCATTCTCTTTCCACTTAGGGGAGAGAACGGTTTCAAATACTGAGCGGTGTAGCTCATCCACTCGAGCATCTTCAGCCTGAATGGTTCTAGCAAGATCAAGGTCAGTGTTCTTTAGAAGCTTGGTTAGCTTCTTGCCTAGAGCAACATCCAACTGACCCATTTCAGTAAATGTCTTTACCAGTGACTTTGGGACTGCTGACTCTGGGTAACGGAATCTGGCGATAGTTGCAATGTGACCGGCTAGGGCACCCATGCGCTCTAGCGATGCACTAATTCTCAGTGCTGCCACAAGAACTCGTAGGTCCCTGGCTACAGGAGCCTGCCTAGAAAGAATACGGATAGCCATTTCATCGATTAGCAAGGCACGTTCTTCGTTGATTTCAGATAGGGCGATAGCCTCATCGGCCTTCTTCACATCAGAGTTCAAGAAAGCTGCAGACGCTTTCTCCATGATTTCAGTAACTGTGCTGGATAGGTCCACTAGACGTTCTTGGACTTCTGAAAGCTCCTGCTGAAACAGTTCACGCATTGATCTCTTCTTTCTCTTACTCTGTAGACCATTTCAGCACTGGGTTAACAGTTACCAACATTTCGGTAAACAGCCCTAAACATATGCTCAATTGGCCTATGTCTGTAAGTTTATGGCTTAGGGCTATCGCCTAGTGTTAAGACAGTAAACAAATGTCTAATCGGCAGAAGGTAAGTGTTCATGGTCGGATCTCACAAAGTAAAGAAGGTCGCTTCTGATGCGGTCGCTTTCCTTGAGGTCCTCGACACTGCTGGAGTGGTAGTCGATGCCGCAAATCAGGTTGTAGATCAATCTTCAAAAGCCAAAGACATGGGACTTGTCGAATACGACAAGGTTATTAGCCCTGAGCTTGTCGAGCTCATGGCTAAAGCTAGGGTAACCAGGCAGAGCGTAACCGAAGAACTTTTCTTCGCAAAGAACACTCGTTCTCCAAAACTATACATTTGGGCAAGAGCGACACTGCTTTCGGAAGAGCTAGTAATTCTTCTAATTGAAGACAGGACAGAAGCTAAGCGACTTGATGAAACTAGACGAGACTTCGTTGAGAACATCTCTCATGAGTTAAAAACACCAATCAGTGCAATTTCATTGCTATCAGAAGCTCTTCAAGTTGCCATAGATGATCCTGAGCAAGTGAAGAAGTTCTCCAAGAATCTTCACCGTGAATCCAAGCGTCTTGGCTCGCTGGTTACCAAAATCATTCAACTCTCAAGAATCCAAGCAGGTGATTTGCAAGGTGAAATCGAAGTGTTTGACCTTGGAAAAATTGTTGATGAGGCAGTTGAGCTAAACCAGTTCTTAGCCGACTCCAGAGGAGTCAAGATCACGTCTGACACTCCCAGCGGAGTTCTTGTTCAGGGAGACGCTGGTCTTATCTCCATGGCAATCAAGAACTTGATCGAAAATGCAGTTCTTTATAGCGAGAACAGCAGCAACGTTGGTGTTGGTCTATCTATCGCAGAAGGCTTTGCTGAAGTTGCTGTGATCGATAAAGGAATAGGAATCCCACTAGATCAACAGGAACGCATCTTTGAGCGTTTCTATCGAGTTGACCCATCACGTTCAAGGGAAACCGGAGGAACGGGCCTGGGATTATCAATCGTGAAGCACGCGGCTAATAACCACGGTGGAGAAGTAACCTTATTCTCCAGGCCGAACTTAGGCTCAACCTTCACCCTACGAATTCCAGTTCATCAAGAGCAAGAAGATTAGAGGGATTGACTATGACCAAGATTTTAGTTGTTGAAGACGAAATAGGCATGAGAGACCCTTTGGTCTATTTACTGCGTACTGAAGGTTATGAAGTCATTGAAGCTGAAGATGGCGAACTAGCTGTCACCTTGTTTCAAAGAGAAGGAGCAGACTTGGTCCTTCTTGACCTAATGCTTCCTAAGCTCAACGGCAAAGATGTTTGCAAGGCACTGCGTTCCACCTCGGATGTCCCAATCATCATGCTTACTGCTAAAGACACAGAGATAGATAAAGTCATCGGTCTTGAAATAGGAGCTGATGACTATGTCACTAAGCCGTATTCAAAGAATGAGTTACTGGCTCGAATGAAGGCTGTGCTTAGAAGAAACGGTGGACCGAGAGCCGCTGAGAATGGCATCCTAGAAGCAGGGCCGATACGTATGGATATTGAGAGACATACTGTCTTCTTTAATGACCAGAAGATCAGCATGCCACTCAAAGAATTTGAATTATTAGAACTACTTCTAGAAAACAGAAACAGAGTGCTAACCAGAGGCCAGATTATTGACCGTGTTTGGGGTTCTAACTATTTCGGTGACACCAAGACCTTGGATGTTCACATCAAGCGTTTGAGGTCAAAGATTGAAGATGACCCGTCAAGGCCTGTTCACTTGCTAACAGTTCGCGGACTGGGCTATAAATACGAAGTTTAGTTTTTGCCTAGTTTTGAAACTAGGTCTGCGTATTCCGCCAAGGTTCCATCCATAACAGGAACATTGATGCTGGCCTGATCTGTGTTGGTATAAACCAGAACAGTTCTAACATCGCCTGGCTTACCACCTAGGTCAAGATCCAGGGGCTTGGTGTTCTGGTAGCCAAAGTTCTTCACTTCGTAGGGTCCTACTGTGAATTCTCGGTAGCCATCGGTGCCATCTGCGGTTGTGTATTTGATAGCAAAAGTGATCGCTTCATCGTCTGAGTTGGCAAAAGCACCCACAAAACC
>JBIJAB010000058.1:0-5457 GCA_044345975.1 Rhodoluna sp. | reverse complement strand
CATGTTCTTTGTAATTTCCTGCATCACTCTTGTGTCTTTGGGGTTCATGTTCGGGTTGTTTCGCAACATAGAGCGGTACATGTCCTTGAACGGGTGTTGAAGAGTTAGAGTTTCATAGAAGGTAAGGCCCAGGCTAAAGACATCGGAAGCTCGACTTGCTTTCTGTAGATATACTTCAGGTGCAACGTAACCAGGTGTACCGCCGTAGAACCCATCCAAGATGTCATGTTCCACGAACTTTGAAACACCAAAATCAATCAAAACAAATGTTTCGTCTTTGGAGCTGAACATAATGTTTGCAGGTTTAATGTCTATGTGAAGTACCTTAGCCTCGTGTGCAGTTAGTAGTCCACGAAGAGTGTTCAACGCAAGATTCTTAAAAAGAGCTGGCTGCATAGCTGGCTGCTTTTTAGCAGATATGCGGTAAATGATTTTGGCTAGATCATCGCCTTCGATATAGTCCATTACAAAGTATGGAAGAAGGTAGCCTCGAGAAGTCATAAAGGTTCCAGCGTCAATTAGATTTGCGATGTATCTGGAATGGATTTTCGATAGCTTTGTAAGCTCATCGACGAGAGATTGAACTTGTGACATCGAGAAGTTTTGGTCGAGATCAACGAGCTTTATGGCACCGCGAATAGAGATACTTCTCGGACCTATTGTCCTGGTCTTAGTAGCAAGATAAGCCACCCCATAGCCACCTGAACCGAGCGGCTTACCTTCTAGATTCCATTCATCGACAGAGCGATGAGTCGAGGATTCAATATCTTCTAAGACTGCGTCGAAGAGACTATTGGGCTCGGTTGATTCAGGCATGATCTCGCTTTCACTTTTGCTCTGTTCCCAAGATACCTTTTCATTGGACATTCTGTAATACTTATTGGGTTAGAAGGATCAAGATGAATCTAGTAGACGCCCTCGCACTTTATGGCCTTGCGGCAGGTTATTCCCAAGAACAGGTGGACGAGGTATTCAGCAGGCTTGTTAGAGAATGCACTGAAAATGGGGAGCACCATAAGGTCGCAGACATACTAGCTGCCAGACTTACCCTGATTGCAGCGATTGAGGAGCAGCCAGAGCCAGAGCCTCAAGAGGAAAAGGAATCTGATTTAGCAATCAAGTATCTAGACTCTAACTCCAAGAATGTGTTCATCACTGGTGCAGGTGGAACCGGTAAGTCATTTTTACTAAAAGCACTAGTTCAGCATTGGTCCAATAGAAACCTTGCCGTAGTCGCTTTTACTGGAGTTGCAGCCCTGAATGTTAGCGGGGAGACTGCTCACAAATTCTTTAGGTTGCCAGCTCACGGAGCCCTTTCCTATATTGATTGGAATACCAAGGTCAATGCCAAGATGAGGACAAAGTACGAAGCTCTGGACATCTTAATTCTTGACGAAGTTTCTATGGCCAGTGCGGACCTATTGGATTCAATCAACAATCTTCTAAAGGTCGCTAGGCGCAGTAATGAACCGTTCGGTGGCGTAAGGGTAGTTCTATTTGGTGACCCGTGGCAGCTTCCACCAGTTATTGATCAGGGCGATAAGGTTGCCTACGCAAAAATGGTCGAACGATACCCAATGGGTTGTTGGTTCTTCGAATCCGAAGGTTATAAGACAGGTGACTTTGAAGTTATTGAACTTGTGACTAACCACAGAGTGCAAAACGCAAATACCAGTGGATCAGTATTCCTCAAGGCACTTTCAGCTCTGCGCAAGGGTGAAGAACGTTTGGCTTCTCTCAACTTGTTTAATAGTCGAGTAGGTCAACATCCACAAATTCCAAACGCCATAACAATTGTTTCGACTAATGAGGAGGTGGCAATGATCAACGAAGACTATATGTCAAAGATTCAAAAGCCACTAATGTCCTTCGATATCAGAGTTCAGATTTTGGATAATAGCCTCATTGGTAAAGAAATAGATTTTGATCGACTAACTCCAGCAAAGAAGCTTCTTCTAAAAGAAGGAGCTCAGGTCATGTTTATTAAGAATGACGAGCAGGGTAACCAACTCGTCAATGGAAAGCGTGAAGTCCGCTGGGTGAACGGAACAACTGGTGTTGTTGAGGGCTTCAGTGACGACGGAGAAACAGTGTTTGTCCGAGTTAAAGAGACTGTATATCCTGTGGGTAGATCTGTATGGGATGACATTCAACACGAAGTTGTGGAGACTGTCTTACCAAACGGAGCTATTGATGCTGCTATCAGACCAAAAACAAGGATTCAATACTCACAGTTCCCACTGAAACTGGCTTGGGCGCTAACTATTCATAAGTCACAGGGACAAACGTATGACGCTATGTACTTCGACCCGTCAAGAATATTTGCAGAGGGTCAAACCTATGTTGCGTTAAGCCGCTCTAGAAGCCTGGAAGGTATTGGGCTCATTAACCCAGTAACTGACAATGGTGTAAAAGTAAGTGAAGCGGTAAAGCAATTCATGAACACTGTGAAGATCAAGCATCTGATTGAGCAAGAAGGTAGTTCCTCAAATTAGAGAAGAACTCAAGACGAGAGGCTCACTTATACTCACTTCTTGACAAACCTCTTTCCATCAGCGTTGTGGGTTGGTTCATACAAACCGTCTTGAACTAAAACAACAACCTTGAATCGAGCTCGAGTCAAGCCAACATATAAGAGACTCGAGAGACTTTTCCCAAGAGCACTGTTCACCCACTCGACGCTCGCATCAGAGACATCAGTGATGACGATAACGTCTTGGTCAAGGCCCTTAAACTTTCTAATCGATCGCCAACGAATCTTTCCAGCAGGGTTGGTTTCGTGTTTGCAGTTTTTAGCTAACCACCTATCGGCTTGTGAATCTAGGTTGCCCAACCTGCTAAAAACACCTGCTAAAGCTGAGCTTTCATTCTCGAAGCCGAGAATACGAATGTCAGTCAGGTCATAGTCCAACTCAAGCCTCTGCAATACCGCAGCCAATCGCTTAGTTTGATTTTCTTTAGTCACCGCAATCACTTCAAGGCCATCGTCGAGTTCTTTATGGATCCTGGATTTAACAAAGGGAATAGGTCTCCCCAGTAGTTTGTAAATGCTTTCTGATAATTGCGGAGACTGTCTTATGTTGTGTTGTAGCTGCACGTGAGTGAAGTACCCGAAAGACTTCCTTGCAACATCAAGACTAGATATAGTTTCGCCTGGCCTAAGAATCTGCTGCTCGTCGTCGCCGGCAAAAAAGAGGCGAGAAGACAGTCCAGTCTCTTTTCCACGGAGCTTGGAGATAACCTGCATACGCAAATCGCTATGAGCAAGATCTTGAAATTCATCAACGATAATCGCTGAATATTTCTTATGTGGTGCGCTCGACATCTTTTCCAAAGCTAACAATGGGAGAGTCTCTCTAAACCACTTGTTGGAGTCGTCAAGCCTATGCTCTTTGAGGCCAGCCAGTTCAAGCATTAAATCGTCAAGACTAGAAACTGTAACATTTGGCAGATTCCCCAAATCCTCGTTCAATGAATCGGCCATCATTAGGTTATGGCAAGTGACAAGGACGGAGTGCCCTTTCTTATTGGCCTCAATCGCCAAGTCGGCTAGCAATTGACTTTTTCCTGAGCCTGCTGGACCTGAGAAGTAAATATTGTCATTGTCACGAATTAAGTTGAGTATCTTGCTTTGCTCAGTCCTTACCCGATTCAACTCTCTTTTCCGCTCGGCTCTCAAATCGGCTAGCTTTGGCTTCACTTCAACCTTGCCGACAAGATGATCTACCAGGCTCTGGCATACCTGCTCATCAAAATCTTCAGGGTTTGCCTTGAGGTTTTCGTTGTTCTCTCTATCGGCGATGGTTCCATCCAAGTTTTCAAGAATAAGTTTGTAAGGGTTATTCAGATCACCTGCGAAAGCAAGTTCATAATCCTCAAACGCAGTGCCACTGTGCTGAGAAGCGATCTCCTTTTTGGTAGGTGTTACTCTGGGTAACCAAACCAATCGTCCAATGGGGATACTCCTGTTTTCAAAATCTAGTTTTCTTAGTTCTGCCCTCATGTTCTTTTCTGCAGCAATAACCTGCAGGAAAGGATCATCTCTTTCTGTTTCAGTGGGTACCCCATGGAGATACCACCCTTTGTTGTCGAGCTTGAACCCTCTTGCACCCTTAGCCTCGATAAGAACAATGCCTTTACCTGGAACTAGAACCACAAAGTCAATCTCTGCAGCAATGTTCTTGACGGCTTTTCCAACTTTCCATGCATGTATTACTGTCCAAGCTTTGGCCTGGTCGGAAGCCTTGAATGATTTGTAAATCAATAACTCTGCGAGTGGCTCTGATGGCTTGATTGAATCAGGGATCATTTCAGGCATCGAGTCTCCTAAGTTTGGATGCCTAAATCCTATCCCCTGAATACCGCTTTGTTCCCAAGAAGATCTGATCAGTAGTTCTTGAAATCAAGAATTAGAGTTTGTCTGCATGAAAACTTAAATCGAGCAGCAATTTTCCAAGGTGAACACAAATCTAGGAAATGTACTCGATTTCAGAGTAGTTCCCATTCCCACTCACCTGTGCCTTGGCAGGCAATGCAATCCTCCTGAATCCAATCTTCTTCATCAGGATCGAATTCAAAGGACTCATCATCAGTAGAAAAACTAATCTGGCAGCGAGGGCAAGCGACTACCAAATACGATACGAGGGAGAAGGGCAGTTCTCGACTCGTTTCTAGCTTTGATACATACAAGTCCCCAGCAACTGTTTGTACGCAAATCCTCGAAGAGTCAACGTCATCATGTCTACCCTGCACTAGAGCAATTGACAAACAAGTATTGATGTATGGGTAAAAATCATCCCCAAGAACGATTACAGGATCGAGATAGTCCTCTGAGTATGTTGGAAGATCCTCTAAACCTATTTCAGATCCATTCGTGTATTCCGGATCATCTGGGTCAACGAGTTGAAAATCCAGCTCTTTCAGCCAGTCGACTTTTAGATCTTCATCTGTCCAAGGCATTTTGGTTTTCAGGGCCTTCCAAGCATCAGCGCTATCTTCTGAGACTAGAGATCTGAAAATCGTTGACATGTTCTTCCTTTCCCAAGAGTGGTCTGATACCAAGCATGGCACAGGGTTAGAGAATACCGTTTGAGCCTACTTATGTTGACTTTGCCGTTCCCGAATAGAATTACAGGGTCTTGGGTCGATTACTATCCATCGCTAGAAGGAGACAGAAATGATAGTTACAGCAGGATTTTACATTGGCGAGCGCTCTTACCTAATGGATGTGGCAGAAGATAAGTCTTCCTATGCAACACAAGTCGAAGCTGCTTTTGATGCTGCAACAAAGTTGCTTGAAGAAGATACTTACTCGTCATTAGACCCAAAGATAGTAAGTGCGACCCTGACTTTTGAGGGAGAGACCTACCAAGCGTTTCAATTCGTAAAGTCTCTGGTAACTGCAGATGACGAGGAAGGCTTGCCAGTGCTTCTGTATATTGATGCTCATTTTTCAAT
>JBIJAB010000057.1:0-5622 GCA_044345975.1 Rhodoluna sp. | reverse complement strand
TACGTGCTGTGACATTTACTCCTCCTCCCCTTCATCCCATACGGGTCTTGTGTCTCTCGCAAATTGAACTGCATCGTTAGATAGACCTGCTGGAACCATTGGCCATACCATTGCATCTCTACCAACAATGAAGTCGATAACAACAGGACGGTCATTAGTTTCAATAGCTAGTTTGATAGCTGCATCAACATCTTCTTCTTTTTCAACTCTGATACCAAGACAGCCATAGGCTTCAGCTAACTTCACAAAGTCAGGAACCATGATGGTGTCTGTTCCAGTGTTTAGATCAGTATTTGAATATCTTGAGTTATAGAAAAGTGTCTGCCACTGCCTAACCATTCCCAAAGAAGAGTTGTTAATGATGGCAACCTTGATTGGAATGTTGTTAATGGTGCAGGTAGCAAGTTCTTGGTTAGTCATCTGGAAACAACCATCGCCATCAATAGCCCAAACTAAACGCTCAGGTTCAGCAACCTTCGCTCCCATTGCTGCAGGAACTGAGTAACCCATGGTTCCCGCTCCACCTGAGTTCAACCAAGAGTTCGGTCTCTCATACTTAATAAACTGAGCTGACCACATCTGGTGTTGACCAACACCTGCTGCGAATACTGCTTCTGGTCCAGAGATTTCACCAATACGACTAATTACATACTGTGGTGACATCTTGCCATCATCAGGCTGGGTGTAACCAAGTGGATAGCGAGTGCGTAGATCATTTAGGAATGTCCACCACTCTTTGATATCTGGCAGCTTGCCCTTTAGTTCATTAGCAAGTTCAACATTTAGTTCAGGAATCACTTCCTTCAGATCGCCAACAATAGGAACATCAGCAAAACGAATCTTGCCAATTTCAGCTGGATCAATATCAACGTGAATAACTTTTGCTCCAACAGCGAAGGTAGAAACCTGACCTGTTACACGGTCATCAAAGCGAGCACCAAGAGTAATCAAAAGATCGCTCTTCTGTAATGCAGTAACCGCAGGAACAGTTCCATGCATGCCTGGCATACCTAAGTTCTGTGGGTTTGAGTCAGGGAATGCTCCTCTTGCCATCAGTGTTGTTACAACCGGTGCACCAATGAGCTTTGAAAGTTCAAGGAGTTCTTTAGACGCGTTTGATCTAATAATTCCGCCACCGACATACAAAACTGGACGCTTAGCTTCCAAAATCATTTGGGCTGCTGCTTGAACCTGCTTGCCATGAGGTTTTGTCACCGGCTTATAACCAGGAAGATCCACCTTTGGTGGCCAGATGAATTCCATCTTGCCAACTTGAGCATCTTTAGCAATGTCTACAAGTACAGGCCCTGGTCGTCCAGTAGTTGCAATTAGAACTGCAGCAGCTAACACACCTGGAATGTCTTGTGCCTTGGTGACAAGGAAAGAGTGCTTAGTAATCGGCATAGTGATACCAACAATGTCTGCCTCTTGAAAAGCATCGGTACCAATAGAAGTTGAGTTAACCTGACCAGTAATAGCAAGCAGTGGAACAGAGTCCATGTGTGCATCAGCAATAGCTGTTACCAGGTTGGTTGCCCCTGGCCCACTTGTTGCAATACAAACACCAAGTTTTCCTGAAGCAGAAGCATATCCTTCAGCAGCGTGACCTGCACCTTGTTCGTGACGAACAAGAATGTGTCTAATCTTGGTGGAATCCATTAGCGGATCGTAGGTAGGCAAGATTGCTCCACCAGGTAAACCGAAGATATCGGTTACACCAAGCAGCTCAAGACTTCTTACGATTGCCTGAGCACCTGTTAATGTTTCGTGAGCCATAATTCATCCTTGTTTCATGAAACCTTTGAGGCCCGAACTAACTGCAGTATGCGCCTTCAGATGCTGAATGCACAACCTTTAGATATTTAGCAAGGACGCCGCGGGTATATTTGGGTGCCAAAGGTACCCATTGAGTTTTCCGGGCTGCCAACTCTTCTGGCTCAACTAGTAGTTCAAGCGTTCGAGTTGCGATGTTAACTCTGATCAAGTCTGAATCGCGCACTAGAGCAATTGGACCGCCATCGGTCGCCTCTGGTGCAATGTGTCCGATACATAAGCCGGTTGTGCCGCCTGAGAATCGTCCGTCCGTTAAGAGTAATACATCTTTACCTAAACCAGCACCCTTGATGGCTGCAGTAACGGCAAGCATTTCACGCATACCAGGGCCACCCTTAGGGCCTTCATAGCGGATAACTACTACATCTCCAGCCTTGATCTTTCCTTCGGAAAGGGCTTCCATGGCAGCTACTTCCCTATCAAAGACTCGGGCAGGGCCAGTGAACTCAGCTAGAGCAAAGCCAGCTGTCTTCACAACAGCACCGTCTGGAGCAAGGGAACCCTTAAGGATTTCTATTCCGCCGGTCTTGTTGATTGGGTTAGACATGGCTCTGATGATCTTGCCATCTGGATCTGGTGGGTTAATGCCAGCTAGGTTTTCAGCAACAGTCTTACCTGTAACAGTCATGCAGTCACCGTGGATTAGACCTGCATCTAGAAGAGCCTTCATCAAAACAGGAACTCCACCAACACGGTCAACATCGTTCATTACATACTGACCAAACGGCTTTAGGTCTCCTAGGTGTGGAACCTTATCTGCAATTCGGTTGAAGTCATCAAGAGTTAGATCTACTTCTGCTTCTCTAGCAATAGCTAGGAAGTGCAGAACTGCGTTAGTTGAACCACCAAAAGCCATGGTCACAGCAATTGCGTTCTCCAAAGACTTCTTAGTAATAATGTCTCTTGCAGTAATGCCTTGAGCAATCAGGTTTACAACTGCTTCACCTGAACGGTGAGCCCAAGCATCTCTTCTTCTGTCTGCAGATGGAGGTGAAGCAGAACCAGGAAGGCTCATACCCATAGCCTCAGCTGCAGATGCCATTGTGTTAGCGGTATACATTCCACCACAGGCACCTTCACCAGGACAGATAGCTCTTTCAATACGGTCTAGGTCTTCTTCACTCATGGTTCCGGCCTTGCAAGCACCAACAGCTTCGAAAGCATCAATGATGGTCACTTGCTTTTCTGTTCCATCGGTGAGCTTGACCCAACCCGGAGCAATTGAACCTGCATAAAGGAAAACAGAAGCTAAATCCAAACGAGCCGCAGCCATCAACATGCCTGGCAGTGACTTGTCACAACCAGCCAGCAAGACAGAACCGTCTAGTCCTTCGGCCTGCATAACTGTTTCAACTGAGTCAGCAATGATTTCTCTAGAAACTAGGGAGAAGTGCATGCCATCGTGACCCATAGAAATACCGTCAGAGACAGAAATAGTGCCAAATTCAAGTGGATAGCCTTGGGCCGCATGAACACCCATCTTGGCTGCATCAGCCAGACGATCAAGAGAAAGGTTGCAAGGAGTTACTTCATTCCAAGAGGATGCAACACCGATTTGTGGCTTTTCCCAGTCATCATCACCCATACCAACGGCTCTGAGCATTCCTCGGGCAGCTGCACGTTCGATACCTTCGGTGACAACGCGGCTTTTAGGCTTCATATCTCTAGTCATTTACCAAGTTTAGGCGAATTTTCTTAACTATAAGAAGTGAGCCTTTTAAGTGGTTTAGCCTAGAGATGTGCCAACACCTCAAGAAACCTTAGATAAGCAGAGCCTTGCTCGCTATACCCAAGCTGCCATCGTTTCCAGCCGTGAAGTAATCCGCTCATACTCAACCTCTTTTGGTCTTGCGACCAACCTTTTAGATAAGCCAATCCGCACTCACGTTCAGAACATTTACGCTCTAGTTCGCGTAGCGGACGAGATTGTTGATGGTGCTGCTGCAGGAGCCCTGGGACCTAACAGCCGTATTGAAGCGGGATCTCAGCTAAATAACCTTGAGCAAGAAACCTACAAGGCCATGAACCTAGGGTTCAGCACCAACCTTGTAGTTCATGCCTTCGCAGCAACCGCTATTGAAACTGGAATTACAAGAAAGATCGTTGAACCATTCTTCTACTCCATGCGTTTAGACCTTCAGAAAACCAAGTATGACCAAAAGGCATTCGACACGTATGTTTATGGTTCAGCCGAAGTTATTGGACTTATGTGTTTGCAGGCATTTATCCAAGAGAAGAACTTTGCTCCTTCAGAACAAGAAACCTTAAGAAAAGGTGCTCAAGCTCTAGGGGCTGCTTTCCAGAAAGTGAACTTCCTTAGAGATCTAGCAGCTGACTTTGAACAACTAGGTAGAAGCTACTTCCCTGATGTCAATGTCAAAACTTTCAACGAGGAAACCAAGATGAGATTGGTCAAGGACATCAACAACGATCTTGCTCACTCAGCAAGAACTATTCCGCTACTTCCTGCATCTTCGAGAAGAGCGGTAGTTGCAGCTCAGTTCCTATTCACTGCTCTAAACAAAAAGATTGAAAAGACTCCAGCTGAACAACTTATTCGTGCTCGCATTAGAGTCAACGACCTACACAAACTATTTATCCTTTTCAAAGCCATGATCGGAGTATCACCTAAATGACCCAAAAAACCGCAATTATCGTCGGTGGAGGTATCGCTGGCCTTGCGACTGCGTCACTCTTGGCAAAAGCAGGAATGAAAGTTCAACTGTTTGAAGCAAGAGAAAAAGTTGGCGGTCGCGCTTACATTTGGGAAAAAGATGGTTTCACTTTCGATATGGGTCCATCCTGGTATCTAATGCCAGATGCTTTCGATCAGTTCTTCAAACTGATGGGTACAACAGCAGCTCAAGAACTAGACCTTGTTCGCCTAGACCCTGCATACAAGACATACTTCGAAGGTCAAAAAGAGCCTATGGTCATGCACGAGAGCTTGGCTAAGAACCTTGCTGAGTTTGAAGCAGTTGAACCAGGATCAGCGAAGATGGTCCAGAAGTACCTAGACAGTGCTGAAGAAACATACAACCTTGCCAACAAGCACTTCCTATACACAAACTTCCAGAACGCTAAGTCCTTCACTCACCCTGATGTGATGAAGAAGGCAGGAACATTTGTAAAGCACCTGCTTACCTCTCTATACAACTTCTCTGCCAAGCACGTCAAAGACGAGAGACTACGCAAGGTTCTAAACTTCCCTGCAGTTTTCCTAGGTGCATCTCCTTACCAAACCCCGAGCATGTATCACCTGATGACCCACATTGATATGAATGTTGGAGTGTTCTACCCTCAGGGTGGCCTATACAAGATCATTGAAGCAATCGAAGCCATCGCTAAGAAGCATGGAGTTCAGATCCACACCAACTCCCCTGTTTCAAAGATTGAAGTGAATGCTGACGGTCATGTTAAAGGTGTCAGAGTTGGCGATGCTCTTTATGAAGCAGATGTAGTTGTTGCTAACGCTGACCTGCACTTTGTTGAAACAAAGCTTCTTGAGCCTAAGTACCAGACTCTTCCTCAGAAGTATTGGGATAAGAAGGTACCTGGTCCATCAGCTCTTCTTATGTATTTAGGAGTGAAGGGAAGAGTGGATAACCTTGACCACCACACTCTTCTTTACACAGATGACTGGAGCACAAACTTTGCTCAAGTATTCAAGAAGGCTGACGGCAAGAGCAAGGTAGCTAACCCAGCTAGCTTGTATATCTGTGCTCCTAGTAAGACAGACCCATCTGTAGCTCCAGAAGGTTACGAGAACCTATTCGTTCTAGTGCCAGC
>JBIJAB010000056.1:0-5646 GCA_044345975.1 Rhodoluna sp. | reverse complement strand
TTAGAAGAGCAGGGTCTTGTTACTCCTCACAGAACCGATTCTGGATACAGAAAGTTTAGTGACGCTGACATTGAGCGATTAAAGCTCGTTCTTGAATTGCAGCGTGATAAGTTTCTTCCACTTAGAGTCATCAAGTCATACCTAGATGATCTAGATGCAGGCAAGCAGCCATCACTTCCAACAGGGACTAGAAGGCCAAGCGTTAACCGCAAATTTTCAAAACTTGAACTAGTTGCCGAGTCTGGAATCAATGAGACCTTACTTGCGGAGGCTCAGGCTAACTCACTCATCTCAGCTGGACCATTCGAGTTTGGTGACATTGAAATCGCGAGGTCTTTGATGCAGTTGTCCCGTTTTGGGATTTCTGCCAGACACCTTCGAGGCATCAAGATTGCTGCAGATAGAGACTTGGGGCTAATAAATGGAGTGGTTGCCAGTGTCAAGAAGCAGCGCGACCCTTCAGCAAAATCAAGGGCTGCAGAGTATGCCAGTGAGATAGAGTCGCATTTTGCAGTCATTAGATCTGAACTAATCAGGTCAGTTATCGATAAAATCGACTAACGCGACACGCCGAAGAAGAATATTAACCGGTCTAAGTCACTAGTAACCGCAAGAATTAGAAAAGGTTCAAGGTCTACTTGAACTTTATAGAAGCTGAGAGGAGGCCAGAATGGAAGAAAACAAGTCAGGTTCAAGCTCTAAAAAGGAAGAACCAACAACCGAAACTGGCCGTATCAATCTCAGCCAGGCTAGTGATTTTGCATATCTTCAGGATGAACTTTTTTCCGAAGAGCAACCTTGGCACGATCCGAATGTTGGCTACGGAGGTCACTCGGCAGCTAGGGCTTCAGGCATAAGTTATCGCCAGTTAGATTACTGGGACAGAAGCGCTCTAGTTCAACCTAGCGTTCGTGAGGCAACAGGATCCGGTTCCCAACGTTTGTATTCCTTCCGCGACATCTTGGTTCTAAAACTTGTGAAGAAGTTTTTAGATGCAGGTGTATCACTTCAGCAGATCAGAAAAGCCATCGTCGAACTCAGACGTGCGGGTATTGGGGATCTTGCCAAGATTACTTTGATCTCGGATGGGGCAAAAGTCTACCTCTGCACATCAGGAGACCAGGTTATTGACCTTATTGATAAAGGCCAGGGTGTGTTCGGTATTTCAGTCGGTCGAGTATTGGGTGAAGTTGAAGCTACTTTGGTCAACATCAACCCTTCATACCTTGAAGAAATGGACGAACTAACTCTTCGCCGCCTCAAGAAAAAAGCTGTTTAGTCTTCCTGCTCTTTTTGTTGCTCAGTAAATGCTTTGAGCTGTTTTCTAGTCATCGTCTGTCTCAAAACTTCATTCCATTGATCTTGATATTCAGGAGAAACAGGCTGAGCTTCAACCATCTCAATACGAGGAGCACTTGCTTCTTCTTGCTCCGCTGATCTACGAGCTTTTTTCGGAGGTGCACCAACTTCACGGGTTCTGCGGGCATGTCTATTCTTGACAGCTGCTTTTCTGTTGGTTTCAATTCTTCTCATGTCCTCTGAAGCAAAAGAGTCTCTAACTTGGTCGAGAAGCGTGTCAAATTGGATCGCGATCTTGGCTGCACTTTGACCTGGCCATGAGTGAATAGATCTTCCTGCACCTTGTGATTGCTGAACTGCTGACTTTTCCTCAAATGCTGGGCTCAGTAAAAAATCTCCATAGGTTTCTTCAAGTTCATTTACTCGATACTGGTGCTCAGCAACACTACGACGTAGTCGGTTGATCACAACACCAAACAGTGAGACCTGTCGGTTAACGCTCTTACGTAGTTCGGTGAAGGCCTTCATCGCATTCTCAACACCAAGTAGAGCGTTGATGGATGGTTCAGTCACAATCAGCACTCTGTCGCTAGCCACCCAAGCCATGCGGGTGAGTGCATTCATGCTTGGTGGCGTATCAATCAAGACAAGGTCGTAATCTGCTTCAATCTTGGCTAGTGCCTGCTCTAGGTTCCATAGAGACTTGAAGGAGGGCTTTGTGGTGTTCCTGAGGTTCAGCCTAGGGTTAGCTGCCATGATGTCGAGGCGACCTGTCTGTCCCTTGGCCCAAGATGACGCTACAATTGCTTTCAACACAGAGTTGTGTCGGGGTTTCTTGATCACTTCAGCTGCTGAGTATTCAAATTCTCCAACCGCACCTAAACAATTGCTAGCGTTGCACTGAGGATCTAAGTCGATCACCAAAGTTCTAAGGCCCTTAGCCA
The DNA here is from genome assembly GCA_044345975.1 of Rhodoluna sp. GTDB lineage: Bacteria > Actinomycetota > Actinomycetes > Actinomycetales > Microbacteriaceae > Rhodoluna. The sequence goes on along the minus strand of JBIJAB010000056.1, from coordinate 3,403 downwards.
TGGCGGCAGAGGCAAGACCCAAAGTAATAGTGGTCTTACCAACACCGCCCTTAAGGGCACTAACGCTCAGTACATGCATACGTCTAGGCTACCTTTTGATTTATGTGCAAGCCACTATTTAGTCCGTTTGCCTTTAGTTAGGAACTCGTGTTCAAAAAGATTCTGGTCGCCAATAGAGGCGAGATAGCCATCAGAGCGTTTCGCGCTGCCTACGAGCTAGGGGCTAAGACGGTAGCCGTTTTTGCGTATGAGGATAGAAATTCATCACACAGACTAAAGGCCGATGAGGCTTATCAGATTGGTGAACTAGGCCATCCAGTCAGGGCTTATCTAGATGTCGACGAGATCATCAGGGTTGCAAAAGAGTGTGGTGCCGATGCAATCTACCCAGGTTACGGATTCCTCTCAGAAAACCCTCATCTAGCTGAAGCAGCTGCAGCCAACGGGATTGTCTTCATCGGTCCTGGTTCTCATGTTCTAGAGCTTGCTGGTAACAAGGTAAACGCTAAAGAAGCTGCCATAGCAGCTAATGTCCCAGTTTTGAAATCTTCCATTCAGTCAGCGGATATTGATGAACTGGTGAAGGCATCAGTTGGTTTTGGTTTTCCACTATTTGTTAAAGCAGTAGCAGGTGGTGGTGGCCGTGGCATGAGGAGAGTTGCTGAGGAATCTGAACTCAGAGGAGCACTTGGTGAAGCCATGCGTGAAGCTGAAAGCGCATTTGGCGATGCAAGAGTATTTCTTGAGCAAGCTGTGCTTAGGCCTCGACACATTGAAGTTCAGATCCTTGCTGATAGCCAAGGAAACGTTGTTCACCTTTTTGAACGTGACTGCTCTGTTCAAAGACGAAACCAAAAAGTTGTTGAGATCGCACCTGCTCCTAACCTTGATGAAACTCTTCGCCAAGAACTCTATAAAGACGCAATCGCATTTGCTAAGCAGATCGGTTACCTAAACGCTGGAACCGTGGAGTTCTTGATTGACACAGTTGGCCCTAACGCAGGTAAGCATGTCTTCATTGAGATGAATCCTCGTATTCAGGTTGAGCACACAGTCACCGAGGAAATAACTGAAGTTGATCTAGTTCAGTCACAAATGAGAATTGCTGCAGGGGAGTCACTAGTTGAACTAGGACTTACTCAAGACAAGATTGAAATGCACGGCTTCGCAATCCAATGCCGCATCACAACCGAAGACCCATCAGCAGGCTTTAGGCCAGACACTGGAAAGATAACCACTTACCGATCACCAGGTGGAGCAGGTATCCGCCTTGACGGTGGAACCACAGCCACTGGTAGCGAAGTGAGCCCATACTTCGATTCACTTCTTGTAAAGCTCATCACTAGAGGCAGAGATTTATCTGCAGCTGTTAGTAGAGCATCTAGAGCTCTAGCTGAGTTCAGAATCAGAGGCGTATCAACCAACATCGCTTTTCTTCAGGGTGTCTTATCAGACCCTAGCTTTAGAAAAGGTGAACTAAGCACAGCTTTCATTGATGAAAGACCAGAACTTCTAAACTCTTATCCTTCACTTGACCGTGGAACCAAGATCCTCAACTGGCTTGCCGAAGTCACTGTCAATCAGCCTTATGGGGCTAGAGGAAACCTAACCTCACCAGTTAACAAGCTGCCGAGGATTGATCTAACCCAAGAGCCACCTGCAGGTTCCAGACAGCAGCTACTTGAACTAGGTCCTAAAGGCTTTGCTGATGCACTTAGAAAACAAGTTGCAGTTGCAATCACAGATACAACCTTTAGAGATGCACATCAATCACTTCTGGCAACGCGAGTAAGAAGCAGAGACTTAGTTCAAGTTGCTCCTTACGAAGCAAGAATTCTAAGCAAGCTGTTTTCAGTTGAAGCATGGGGAGGCGCGACCTACGATGTTGCACTTCGTTTCCTAGGCGAGGATCCTTGGTCAAGACTTGTTTCTCTTCGTCAGGCGATGCCAAATATTTGTATTCAGATGCTTCTGCGCGGAAGAAACACTGTTGGTTACACACCATATCCAGTTGAAGTAACAGATGCTTTCGTGAAAGAAGCAGCTGATGCAGGAGTGGACATTTTTAGAATCTTTGATGCCCTAAACGATGTCAACCAAATGATTCCAGCTATCGATGCAGTTCTTAAAACAAAGACAGCAGTTGCCGAAGTTGGAATCTGTTACACAGGGGATCTACTTGACCCTAAAGAAGATCTATACACACTTGATTACTATCTGAAACTTGCTAAACAGATTGTTGATGCAGGTGCACACATCATCGCAATCAAGGACATGGCAGGTCTACTTAGACCTCAGGCTGCTGCGAAGTTGGTTACAGCACTTCGTGCAGAGTTTGATGTTCCGATTCACCTTCACACCCACGACACTGCAGGTGGCCAACTAGCAACTCTGATTGCTGCTATCGATGCAGGTGTTGACGCAGTTGACGTTGCTTCTGCTCCAATGGCAGGAACAACTAGCCAACCTTCTGCATCCGCATTAGTTGCTGCTCTTGCTAACACCGAACGTGATTCAGGTATCTCGCTTGACGAGATAACAGCATTAGAACCTTATTGGGAGGCTGTCAGAAATGTTTATGCACCTTTCGAATCTGGATTACCTGGACCAACAGGACGGGTATACAGACACGAGATTCCAGGTGGCCAGCTAAGTAACCTGAGACAGCAAGCTATTGCTCTAGGTCTTGGTAACCAGTTCGAGCGTGTTGAAGATATGTATGCGGCTGCTAACCAGATCCTTGGTAGACCTCCGAAGGTAACTCCTTCTTCCAAGGTGGTTGGCGATCTGGCTCTCCATCTAGTAGCAGTTAATGCAGACCCCGCTGAGTTTGCTGAGAATCCACAAAACTATGACATTCCAGATTCCGTTATCGGGTTTATGGCAGGTGAGCTAGGCGATCTTCCTGGAGGATGGCCTGAGCCTTTCAGGACTAAAGTCCTTCAGGGCAAGAACCCTAAGTTCGGCATTACCGAGGTTTCGAAAGAAGACCTTGAGGCTTTGAAATCTGAGGATGCTGGGGTTCGAAGAAGCACTCTAAACAGGCTGCTCTTCCCAGGCCCTACTAAGGACTTTGAGAAGGCAAGAGCAACCTTTGGGAACCTTGACTCAGTTGACACTCTGGATTACCTCTATGGGCTTGAGCAGGGCCATGAGCACGTTGTTGAGATCTCTAAGGGTGTTCGAATCTTTGTTGGTCTTGAGGCCATCGGTAGCCCCGACACCAAGGGCTTCAGGACTGTCATGGCGACTCTGAACGGTCAGCTGAGACCTCTGAACATCAGGGACAAGAAGATAGCCTCAGATGTTGTTGTGGCGGAGAAGGCTAACCCAGCTAACCCTGCTGAGGTTGCCGCCCCATTTGCTGGGGTAGTGACCCTGCAGGTCGTTGAAGGCACTCCTG